>JBGTDP010000271.1:0-12883 GCA_041748255.1 Thermosynechococcaceae cyanobacterium
TATCTTTTTCGGTTTCTATCAGGAGCTGCTGACCCTCAACCTGCAATTGCCTCTAAGCGACAACATGAGCAGTCTTTTAACCGTGAATTTACCGTCTTGACTAGCTTTCCAGCTTCTTAGTTTTGTCAGTCAAGCAGCTCTCGTACACAACATCCGGAAATTGCAGATCCTTGTAGACGTTGCAGGCATCCGGGTCATCGGAGTTAGGGCAAATCGGAAACGCCTGGTACAAGGTGTCCTTCAGAGCCCTAAGTATCGGGATTAAATGAGTCTGCCCCCCGCGCCATCATGGCAGTTATCAAGGCTTGTTGGCTAACCTGCTGATACGCCTTGGCTAAATATTCCATGACCAGTTGTGACGTGGCCAGACTGGATTTAGAAGCATTATTTAGATCAGGTTCTAAAGTAATCGGTCCCAAGACATCTAAGACAGTTTCACTGGTAGGCGGAGGGGCAATCACCACCAGGGAGGCATCCAGTTGCTGATCGTAGTGCCAAAACCGCTGGTCTAGATGAATTGGGGCTCTGGCAGTGACTCCTTGGGGTTGGGCTTCAGTCTCCTCGGTCGAGGTTTGAGGGCCCTGACTTCGCAACTGGCGCAGCGCTTCAATAATTTGGGTCTTTGTACATCCCCGCAACTGAAACAAAATAAACGGATCTTGGCTAAAGTGATCGCCAAGCAGATAGTAGACCGCCCCGATGTGCTTACAGGGATTCACCGGATCGGGGCACGAACAATGACTATGAATATCAAACTTGCTAAAGGGAAACAAGCTTAAACCACTTGCTGTAAAAGCATCCTCAATGTTTTGGGGCATTTCCCCCGCCAGCAGCTTAGCAGCAAAGATAGCCCGCTGGGACATTTCTTCGATCACGTATCCCCACTGCTCATCGGTAAAGGGATCTAACGAGAGGGAGACGTTGTAGGGGTCAGGAGCAGTCCCCTGGACGGTGGCAATAACCTGAGGTCCTTGGAACTGCAAGCTGAGTACCTTGCCCTCGCGGGCATAATTGCGAGCTCGTTCCAGGCGGCGACGCCAGCCAAAGGACTCTAGCACATCAACCCAACGTTGAGCCCACCATTCTCGGGCATTAATTTGGGCGTCGCTGCTCTCTGCGCGAGAGGGTGCCGCCGAAACGCTGACAACTTGGGGTGGCTTCCCTGCGGGGCGGGGATGGTTTCCGGGGTTCATGAAGCCTCCTCATCAATCACAGCATTACGGTCTAACAGCAGCAGGTTGCGAAGTTGATCGGTGTCGAGCTCCGCTAGCCAGTTTTCGCCAGTCCCCACCACTTGCTCGGCTAAGGCTTTCTTGCTTTCAATCTGTTCGTGGATTTTCTCTTCTAAGGTGCCCGTGCAGACAAACTTATGCACTTGCACATTACGGGTTTGGCCAATACGAAACACCCGGTCGGTGGCTTGATTTTCTACCGCTGGATTCCACCAGCGGTCAAAATGAAACACATGGTTGGCGCGGGTGAGATTTAGGCCCACGCCGCCAGCTTTAAGCGACAAAATAAAGATTCTGGGACCCTGGGGATCGTGCTGAAATCGATCAACCATGGCTTGGCGCTGTTGCTTAGAGGTGCTGCCATACAAAAACAGCGTTTCCCGGCCCAGCTTAGCTTCCAGGTAGGGTTTTAAGAGTTTACCCCACTCGGCAAATTGGGTGAATACTAGGGCGCGATCGCCTTCGGATAGCGCTTCTTCTAGCATTTCTTCTAGCCGCTTGAGTTTACTGGAGCGGTAGTCTCTGGCTAAGGTGGATTCCTTTAAAAACTGGGCTGGATGATTACAAATTTGCTTCAGTTTGGTCAGCAGCCCCAGGATCATGCCTCGCCGTTGAATCCCTTCTGCTGATTCGATCACCGCTAAGGAGCCCTGAACAGCTTGCTCATACAAGGCGGCCTGCTCAGGGGAAAGCCCACAAAAGACGGTCATCTCCTGTTTTTCTGGTAAGTCTTGAATAATCTCACGATCGCTTTTAAGGCGGCGGAGGATAAACGGCTGTACCAGCGATCGCAGGGTCTGCAAAGAAGCCGTGTCCCCATAGCGCTCAATCGGGATGGCAAACCGCCGTTGAAAGAAGTTCCGCTGCCCCAAGTAGCCAGGATTGAGGAAATCCAGAATCGACCAGAGTTCTGAGAGTCGATTTTCCAGGGGGGTTCCCGTCAGGGCAATCCGGAACTGAGCCTGGAGCTGGCGCACTGCCTGAGACTGTTTAGCTGTGGGATTTTTAATATTCTGGGCTTCGTCCAACACTACGCCCTGCCAGTCCACTGGTTTTAAACAGCGCTCATCCCGGTAAACCAGCGGATAACTGGTAATCACCAAATCTTTGCCGTTAATCGCCTTGGCAAAAGCTTTGCCCTGAGAACGCCCTGCCCCGTGGTGGACTAATACCTTGAGCCCCGGAGCAAACCGCCGCACCTCGCGCTCCCAATTGCCCAAAACCGAGGTCGGGCAGACCAACAGGGTGGGTTTGGTTAACTGCTCCTGCTGCTGAAGGTGGAGTAAAAAGGCAATTAACTCAATCGTTTTGCCCAACCCCATATCATCAGCTAGGCACGCTCCCAACCCCCATCGCTCCAGAAAGGCTAGCCACCCCACCCCCCGGGCCTGATAGGGCCGCAGCTCCCCTTTAAATCCTTTGGGTTCAGGAACCGGTTCGATGGCCTGGTTGCCAGTCAGGGTTGTCAACAGATTTTGCAAAGCGCCTGAGGACTCAAAGCTGACCACTGGCAGCTTTTCTAACATGTGGGTATCCCCAGTACTGATCCGCAGGGCATCCTCTAAAGACAGTCCGGTTTGATTTTGACGAGCGGCAAAAAAGGCCTGGGCAGCTTTCACATCCTGGGGACGAAGTTCCACCCACTCGCCATTAATTTCCACCAGGGGAGTATTTTGAGCCACCAAACGATCAAATTCTGCTTTAGAAATAGATTGACCGCCAATGGAGAGCTCCCATTTAAAGTTAAGCAGGCTTTCTAGACCCAAACGACCAGAGGCTCGCTGGGTAGAGCTTTGGGCCTGAATCTTGAGCCCTAGGCGGTTGGCCCAGCCCTCCCGATTGGCCAAACTTGGGGGCAAAATTACCCCAAAGCCACTGTCTTCTAACCGCCAGCTGGCTGCTTTAAGAAACTCATAGATCTGATCGGGCTGGAGCAGTTGGTGGGTGGGTCGAGCTTCCTCCAGACTTGCTTCAATCGGAGCATAAATCCGAGAAGCCAACCCCAACCCCAGCAGCAGCGTTTCCTGGGGCCGCTCAATCTGGCGACCTAAATAGTGCAGGTGCTCTGCAGCAGTGTTCCAGATCGTCTCTGCAGCCACTAAAAACACTGGATCATCCACTGCTTGCAGAAAATAACTTAAAATCCAGCTTCCTCCCCGCTCAGGTGGATTGAGACCAAAGCAGGGGCGATAGCGCTGCTCAAAAGACAAGCTCTGTTGCAGGGGCGCTGTCCACTCTTCAAGCCGGGAAGCCACTTGCAATATACCGGGTGTCTGGGCTCTCAGCTCAGCAGGCTTCTGTCCCAAAGCCTGGAGCCAATCTCCTAAACTCGGTTCAATGCCTTTAGGCAGGGCTGAGGCTAAATCTGGATCAATCGCCCCCCGAACTTGGGTATCTAAAACTGTCCTGAGAAAACCCGCCAGAATTTTCCTGGGGTCGAGGGGTAGATCAAGGACTAAGGCTACATCGGTTGCCACTGAGGTTTGATAGATCCGACAGACCCCCGGCATTTGTTCCACAAAGGTCTTAAACCGATCCTGATCCAGGGCGCTATCCAGCAGCGGCTGCCAATCAGCCGAGAGAGACCCGTTAGCTCCAGCGTCTAGCCCCGGTAAAAACTTGCCCCGGACCAGCAGATCTAAGCTCCAACGAGCAGCGTGGGCCCAGAACCGCAGATCCCCCCCAATATAGGACTCTTCTAGATTGTCGGCCCGCAAAGGCAAAGCCGTCAGCAGTTCTAGAGCCTGACTAGGACTCAGGCACACCCCCTGTACCTGCCACGGTAGCAATAAATTATTGTCTGCTGGCAGGGGGGCTGCAGAATGAAACGGAGTTGATTTGCCGTCGGTCACCTCGGTGGGCAGGGCTAAGGTTTGCTGAGTCCATTGCCCAGAAGAAGCTGGGGAAGCCCCCTGGCGGGAACGCTTTTTATTGGTAGATGATGCCCCTGCTGCCACAGCCTCAGAAATTCCTTTGGGCAGTGTGAACCCAGTCTGCTGCCAAGACTCTAGACAGGCAACCAATTCTGCAGCAGACATTGCAAAAGGGTGCAGCGGCAGCGGTGCCTGCAACTGATGTTGATCGGACGTGTTGCTGCGCCACATTTCCCCCCAGACAAACAAGTGGCTTGCCTGGGAAGACCCTAGCCAGTTACCATGCAAAATTGCCATTTAAAATTAAAATTCAACCTGTTAGGCATTAGGCCAAGTAGCGATCAAGCTCACCTGAATTTGTCTCAGCCAAACTTTTTTAAGCCCAGCATTAAAACCCAAGGGCTTGGCTCTGGCTAAATGATGCTTTTTTATGCTACCAATCCAGCGTGACTCCGGCAGAAAAAGCTGCTAGCCAAAGCAGTATTCCTCCCAGCCGGGCCAATAAAATTAATACTAGCAGAGAAAAATATCTATTTTTTGCCCCGATATTTTGTCTCTGGTTATTTTTGGGAGCCCCTTAATGAAGCGCCTCAAGGCAGCTTTAGCATATAAATGCTAGGATCGCCCCAGAAAAAAGACAGAAAAAAACAAAGAAGGACAGAAGTTTGCATGGCAGAAGTACAAAAGTCGATATCCTTTGACGGCAGGGATATTCGACTAACCGTTGGCCGTTTCGCTCCACAGGCCGGAGGTTCCGTTTTAATTGAAGCAGGGGATACAGCAGTTTTGGTCACTGCCACTCGCTCATCAGGTCGCGAGGGGATTGACTTTTTACCGCTGTTAGTTGATTACGAAGAACGCTTATATGCGGCTGGCCGGGTGCCGGGGGGTTTTTTGCGCCGGGAGGGACGTCCACCCGAAAAAGCAACCTTGACCAGTCGATTAATTGATCGACCCCTACGTCCTTTAATGCCCCAATGGCTCCGGGATGATATTCAGGTAGTTGCCACAACCCTGTCGATGGATCAGCAGGTGCCGCCGGATGTGTTGGCGGTCACTGGGGCCTCTCTGGCCGTGTTGCTGGCTAAGATTCCCTTCAATGGTCCAATGGCAGCCGTGCGCGTGGGCTTGGTGGGAGATGACTTTGTGATTAACCCCACCTACGCTGAAGTTGAAGCTGGGGAGTTAGATCTGGTGGTGGCGGGTTCCCCTGAGGGGGTGATCATGGTCGAGGCCGGGGCCAACCAGTTGCCAGAGCAGGACGTGATTGAAGCCATTGACTTTGGCTACGAAGTCGTGCGGGATATGATTCAGGCCCAAAAAGACTTAATCGCTGAGTTGGGGATTGAGATGGTTCATGAAGATCCCCCAGAAATAGATTCCACCCTGGAAGACTTTGTCCGCGATCGCACTGAAGCAGCCATTAAAGAAGTTTTGGCCCGGTTCGACAAAGACAAAAAGGTTCGGGATGACGCTTTAGATGAAATTAAACAGACGGTAGTCGCTGCGATCGCCGAGCTACCGGAGGCAGATCCAGTCAAGGTTGCCGCTGCTGAGAATTCCAAAGCCCTGGGGAACACCTTTAAAGCTCTGACTAAAACCCTGATGCGCCGCCAAATCATCCAGGACAAGGTGCGGGTGGATGGGCGCCAACTCGATGAAGTTCGCCCGATTTCCTGCATGGTGGGAGTTTTGCCCCGGCGGGTCCACGGCAGTGGCCTGTTTAACCGCGGCCTGACTCAGGTGATGTCCACGGCCACCCTTGGAACCCCCGGAGATTCCCAGATGCTTGATGACCTACATCCCGATGAGCAAAAGCGTTACATGCACCACTACAACTTTCCGCCCTATTCCGTTGGCGAAACCAAGCCCATGCGGTCTCCCGGTCGGCGAGAAATTGGTCATGGCGCCTTAGCGGAACGAGCCCTGCTGCCGGTTTTGCCCCAGCAAGAGGAATTTCCCTACGTGATCCGGGTTGTCTCCGAAGTACTCTCCTCCAATGGCTCCACTTCCATGGGCTCTGTTTGCGGTTCCACCCTGGCCCTAATGGATGCCGGTGTGCCCATTACTAAACCCGTGAGTGGGGCAGCGATGGGGTTAATTAAAGAAGGGGAAGAGGTCCGGGTTCTGACTGACATTCAAGGAATCGAGGACTTTCTAGGGGATATGGACTTTAAGGTTGCTGGCACCGAGAGCGGCATCACCGCCCTGCAGATGGATATGAAGATTGCCGGCTTGCCAATGGCAATCATTGCCCAAGCCATTAATCAGGCAAAGCCAGCTCGGATGCATATCCTAGAAAAAATGTTGGCAACCTTGGCTGAACCTCGTCAAGACCTCTCCCCCTATGCCCCCCGCTTACTGACGATCAAGATTGAGCCAGACTTGATTGGGATGATCATTGGCCCTGGGGGCAAAACAATCAAGGGCATCACTGAGGAAACCGGGGCCAAGATTGATATCGAAGACAGTGGTGTAGTCACTATCTCTGCTGTGGATGGAGACAAGGCTAAAAAAGCTCGCAATATCATTCAAGGCATGACCCGGAAGCTCAATGCCGGAGATGTGTTCGTCGGTCAGGTAACTCGGATAATCCCGATCGGTGCCTTTGTGGAATTTCTACCTGGCAAAGAAGGGATGATCCACATCTCTCAGCTGGCTGACTATCGGGTTGGCAAAGTTGAAGATGAGGTAACCCTTGGCGATGAAGTGATTATCAAGATCCGGGAAATAGACAACCGGGGACGGGTTAACCTGACTCGTCTGGGAATTCATCCAGATGAAGCAGCCGCAGCCAAAGAAGGAGCCCCTGCCTAGGGCCTCTGGATTGAATTTCTCATTTCTCTAGTTTGAACTTGTTGAAAAAGCCAAAGCCCCCTTGGGGGCTTTTTTGCTTTACAGACCCAGCAAAATCCGATCAACAAACTTTTTAATCAAGGCATTTGACTCCGGGGTATCGTGAACATCAGCCAGAATGTTTTCTAGCATCTGGGTATCGTTCAGGTAGCGATCTTGATAGCGGGTGATCCGGGCCGCTAAATCCGATTTATCTACCTCGGGGTGAAACTGAAAGGCATAAAAAGGCTTACCCGCGATCCGAAACGCTTGGTAAGGGCACAGCTCCGTGGTAGCGAGCAGTATTGCTCCGGCAGGCAGAGAGGCTGCCCGCTCTTGATGCCCCTCAATCGCCCAAAAAGGATTGGGGGTGTCGTGGAGCAATAAATCCTCCTGGGCCGCAGCCGTGAGTTGGATCGCAAAGGAGCCAATTTCCATATTGTCTTTGTCCAGGATTACCTTACCCTCCAAGGCTTCCACCACCACTTGAAACCCAAAACAGGAGGCAAACACAGGAATACTTTGTGCTAAGCAGTAAACCAATAACTGTTTAGCAGCGGTGACAAAGGGATATTTCTCTGGGTGAAGCACCGAGGCATCGCTGGAGCCGCCCACAAATAAAGCATCAAAGCCATCCACACAGGTTGGCTCAAACGCCGGGGTATCAAAGGCTTGCAGAACTGTAAATTGCTCAGACCTGAGCTGGCTGTAGTGGACAAATTCGCTAAATTCTTCCTGCCGGGTTACCTCGTCGTTGCGGATTTGCAACAGCAGAATTTTTAATGCATCTTGTCTAGCTGGCATGGGCTGATTGGGAAAATTTTAAGCAGCAGTAACCGGGATCTCCAACACTCGGACTAAGAAAGCCCAGCGATCGCTGATCTCTTCAATCATCTTAGTGGTTGGTTTGCCCGCTCCGTGACCGGCCTTGGTTTCAATTCGAATTAAGACCGGAGTCTCCCCCTGATGGGCAGCCTGCAGGGCGGCGGCAAACTTAAAACTATGGGCTGGGACGACGCGATCGTCGTGGTCGGCAGTGGTAATCAAGGTGGCAGGATAAGCCGTCCCTGGTTTGAGGTTATGGAGAGGGGAATAGGCATAAAGGGCTGGAAATTCCTCAGGATTCTCCGAGGAGCCATAATCTGAGGCCCAAGCCCAGCCAATCGTAAATTTCTGGAACCGGAGCATATCCATTACCCCCACCGCTGGCAGGGCAGCGGCAAATAAATCTGGGCGTTGGGTCATGCAGGCCCCCACCAGCAGCCCGCCATTGCTGCCCCCGGCGATCGCCAATTTCTCTGAGCAGGTGTATTTATTGTCAATCAGCCACTCGGCAGCGGCAATAAAATCATCAAAGACGTTTTGCTTGTTGCCCTTGGTTCCCGCCTGGTGCCAGGCTTCTCCGTACTCACCCCCACCCCGGAGATTGGGGACTGCCAACACCCCCCCCAGTTCCATCCAGACCAAGTTGCTAACCGAGAAACTCGGGGTGAGCGGGATGTTAAAGCCACCGTAGCCGTAAAGGTAGGTGGGGTTTCGCCCGTTCTGCTGCAGTCCTTTTTTGTGGGTGATAAACATCGGCACCTGGGTGCCATCTTTGCTGGCGTAAAACACCTGCTGGGTTTGGTAGTCATCGGGATTAAAATCAACCGTTGGCTGCCGAAACAGGGTACTCTGATCTTTCTGAAAGTCGTAGCGGTAGAGGGTCGTGGGGGTGGTAAAACTCGTGAAGCTATAAAAGGTTTCTGTGTCAAGGCGCTTACCGCCAAAGCCGCCCACCGAGCCAACCCCCGGCAGGGCTATCTCTCCCACAAAGCCTCCTTCTAGATCAAAGCGCTTAATCTGGGTGTGGGCATCCTTGAGGTAATCAGCCACAAACTGATTGTTCAGCAGTCCCACATCCTCTAGAGTTTCCGCTGCCTCCGGGATTATTTCTTGCCACTGCTCCCGGTCGGGCGTTTGAGTTTGAATCGCAATTACCCGGCCCCGAGGGGCGTTTAGGTCAGTGCGAAACCAAAACAGAGACCCCTCGTTACCGATAAAGCTATAGTCGGCTTCAAACTGGTCAATAAGTTCCACCACCTCGGCATCGGGATTGCTGAGGTCTTTGTAAAAGATTAAGTTCTTGGGGTCGGTGCCCTGCCAGATCGAAATAATTAGATAGCGGCCATCCTCGGTGACGCTCCCGTCAAAGCCCCATTCTTTTTGGTCGGGGCGATCGTAGATCAGGACATCCTCCCCTTGCGGCGTTCCTACTCGGTGGTAGTAAAGCTTTTGAAAGTAGTTGATCTCTTCTAGCTTGGCCTCCGGGTCGGGTTCATCATAGCGACTGTAGAAAAATCCCTGACCATCCTGGGTCCAGGAAGCCCCGGAAAATTTAATCCAGCGCAAATGATCCTGATCAGCCCCCGTTTCCACATCGCGCACCTGCCACTCCTGCCAGTCAGAACCTGCGCTGGAAAGGCCATAGGTGATCAGATTGCCATCTTCGCTAATTTCTAACCCCGACAAAGCAATAGTGCCATCCTCAGAGAGCAAATTAGGGTCGAGTAATACCCTTGGCTCAGCTTCCAGGGAACTCAAGGTGTAAAGCACACTTTGATTTTGCAGCCCATCATTTTTGAAGTAAAAATAGCGATCGCCCTGTTTAAAGGGCACTCCAAACTTTTCGTAGTTCCACAACTGGGTCAGACGCTGCTGAAGCTGCTCCCGCACTGAAATTGCGTTTAGATAGCCAAAGGTCACCTGGTTTTGGGCCTCAATCCAGTCCTTTGTTTCTGCGGAATTTGGGTCCTCTAGCCAGCGGTAGGGATCGGCAACCTGAGTGCCATGATAGTCATCAACTTGGTCGACTTGATGAGTTTGGGGATACAGCAGCTTGGCAGGATTGAACATAACAGAGAATTTTTGCTTCCATAGTCCACTGTAGCGCTGGACTCTCTTAGAGAATCTGCAAATCTAGAGAAAAATGGCAAGTCCCTGATACATAGGTTTATCGAGGACTAGGGCAACAGTTCTACTGCAACTGCTCAGCATCAAGAAGGGAGTTATTTCATTAATACTTCTAGAGGCTGAAGCCGCACCTTAATCTCAGAATAGCGATCTGGGTAAAACTGACTGACAAACTCTAGAAACTGCCAGGGAGTACAGGCCGCCTGAGTGCCCGCTGTCCACTGATGAAACTGAGTATGAACGTCATGCCGAATTGTAATCAAGTTGTCAGGGTGGTAAGCCAAATGCTGATTTGCGTGCACTGGCAGCAGGTGGTGAATATGCAACAAGACCCCATTTGCCTCTTTGGTTCCGGTTAGTTGACATTTATGCTTGTCCTTCTTACGGCAAGCCTTTTTAGCGTCAGTGATAGCTTGAAAGAACTTTTTTTGTTGCTTTTGATGAGCAGTTACCTGAGCTGTGATTTCATCGGTACAATCCTTGATCCATTCTTTGCGCCGCGTCGGATAATTAGGGCGCGCCTGAATCTGATCTTTTAATCGAATCACTGTCTTGGGTGAATAACACTGCACCCCATCAATATCAAGGTAGTCCTCCCCTGCCTTGATCTGCTCTTCGTGGCTGCGGTTGTATTCGTTGCGGATCCGTTCCAGGAAATTCCTTTTGGTACGATACGCCGCCACAAGCTGACGCTCTTGAACATAGATATCTTTCTGTGCGAGGACCAGAGTTCCAACTTTCTCTAGGTGCACCCGCACTAACTGCTGACGCAGTCTAGCCTTGTAATGAAAAGTGATTTCCTTAAAAGCCTCCACAAATTTACCCAGGAAGCCCTTAGGCGGATTGTCTTGAAGGTACTTAACAACTGCATGGGCTCCTGTCTCAGAAAAAATCTGGGAACCATCTGGAGCTTTGATATAGTCTTCCCCTTCTTTCAATTCCCAGGGATCATCGGGAACGGCATCAATCTCTTTAATCGCCGTTTTGATCCGAGTTTTTGTCGTTCCTAAGGCTTGAGCAATATCCTCTATCTTTAGTACAAATGACATCTCTTAACCCCCCACTGTCGTTAGCGCGTGTTCATAGAGCCGATGGACCTTCTCAAATACCTCACGATCACCTGTTGCTGGAACATCCGGGTGATAGACCTTACTGAGACGACGAAATGCCGTTTTGAGATCGCGAGTCGAGGCAGTGCGTCCATCCACCCCAAAAACCTGCCAAGGAAAAAACTCAGTCAAGACATTGACGCCGTTGATCATGCCTCGCTGCCTTGTCTGCAAGGTTTCCAGAACTTGTTTCCAGCCCTCAACCGTTTTAGCTTCCTTGGCAGATAGCCGATATTCTTTTTTTAGCTGTGTTAAGTTCTTACCGCTTAAGACTTTGCATTGCTTCTTGAGAGTATCTAGATCAACGGGAACGGACTTTCCAAAAACTTGCTGATAGACCCATTGCCAACTCTCTAATCGTCGCCAATCTAAGGGACGATCTTCAGTCAGGACTAAAAATTCTGGGTTTTCCTTTAACGCTTGAACGCTCTCCACTTGAAAGCGCTGATAAATCTCAGCTTTATAGTCACTCAATTTCATCGGCAAATCTCTCCCCCTAAGCCGTATGTTTCTATAGATAATATTCCCGCTCTCAACTGGCTTTTAACAGGTCAGTCCATGACCTGCTGAAAAATTTCCTACGAATCAGAACAGCCAAACTCTATCGGGACTGAATTTCTGTTGCCTCCAGACCTGGCAGGCTAGTTCAAACTGTATAGGCTGCTTCAGAAAATAATAAAATTGCTAGAGTCTATCGATGGTTAGTGATGATTCTATGCGACCAGTTCCCTTAACTTCTGATTCCAGAAAGAGCTTTTGGGCTACCGGCAATAAAGTCCCTGCAGCTATAGGACTTGCGATTGTTCTCACAAGTACCTTATGCATAGAACCAACTGCGGCTCGAGTCTTGCCCCAAGTCCTACAGCATCTTATCAAGCTAGTTGAGCCGCAAAGTAATGATGCACCCTGAAGCAATCCGCTCGATTATTAAACAAGCCAAAGCCGCCTGGATCGCTAAGGATGTTGAGGCCCTGGTGGCACTGTTTACAGATCACGGAGAGCTGATAGTCCCCGGTCACTACTGGCAGGGCCATCAAGAAATTCGCCAGGGCTTGGAACAGTTTGCCCAGGACGATTTAGCGATTCAAATTGAAATTAAGCGTATTCTGATTGCCGGTAATCAGGCCATCGTAGAGTGGACCTGGAAACAGACGAATCCCCAGACTGGAGAGCAGAGCCGTGCCGAGGATGCGATCGTGATTGATTTCCAGGCCAAAAAAATTAGCCGCTGGCGGGAATATATCGATCCCAAAACGCCCCAGGAGGGCTAACGCCAACAGACTTCGATCCATTTCTGGCCAGGTTTTAGATCCTTGAATCTGGAAGAAACCTCAACCGGAATGGTTGTCCTTAGATAGATAGAGGCGCCCCGCAGTCAATGCAAAATCGTGCCCCAGAAGTCGCTCGGAGGTGAGTGCAAGTTTGGGGTGACTGCTGCTTTGGCTGGGGGGTAAAGAATTCAGCCAAGCGGTCAAGCTCCTGTTTGGCAATGGCCGGAAGTTGACTGGCAGACTCAGGAGATTGAGCAGTGTCTGCAACTACTTCCTCAGAGACAACCGATTCAAACCCATGGGCTTGAGAATGATCTTGATCTTCTGTAAGCGGAGAGGCTGGAGTTGAATTATTTGCATCTATAAATAAATCAACTTGAAGATTTGGGCCAGAACGACCTAAGCGAATGATTGCCCCGTCAGTTAAGACGGCTTGATCAACTCGTTTGCCGTTTACATAGGTGCCACTCACCCCAAAGTTCTTCACCTCCCAAAGCAGGCCGTTGCGACGTAGTTCGAGATGCCGATCGCAAACCACAGCACTATAGACAACAACCAGATTTTCTGGCCCCCGCCCAACTTGGATCACAGAATTCCCCTCAAAGCTCCAG
>JBGTDP010000272.1:0-3397 GCA_041748255.1 Thermosynechococcaceae cyanobacterium
TGGGCCAGGATTTGGATTCCGCTGCCGCCAGGGAAGATGTTTATTTAGATCTGCCAGCCTGCCCTTATCTAGGAATCAAGCTGCGGGAAGAACGCTTAGAAATCAAGCTGCGCCAACAGGAACTTGGAGACTTAAAACACCAGGATTTCTGGCAGGGTAAAGCTCAAAAGTGGGTGAAATGGAGCTGTGATCAGCCAACGGCTGAACCGCTGGTTTCAGCCTCAGCGATCGCTCGGGGACCCTGGATTAAGGTGATCAAGCAGCGAATGCAGCGCAAGTACCAAGTTTTAGCAGATCAATCTTTGCAGACCGTTGCGATCGCGGCTGACATTGAACACGGCTGTACGGCTGAAGTTTCCCAGGTCAAAATTCAAGGCCATCCCTGGTGGAGTCTTGCCTTTGAAGCCTTTGGTCCTGAACCTGAGATGAGTTTGCAAACAACTGCTGATTGGGTGCTCAAGGAATATTCGGGACCACAACTGCACCTGCAAGATTCCTATGCCTATCCGAAGTGGTTGGCGATCGCGATGTCCCCAAAAGCTACTGATCCCTCTGTCACTGGCTTTCAAAGCGACAGCGGATCGGCCAGGTAAAGGCGAGTGCGATAGACCAGGTGAATTAAACCCCGAGGGTCACAAAACCGTTGATGCAGCTCCTGCAAACCTGCCAGAAGTTCCTCATGGGCAGCTCCCTGGCGAGGCAAATAAGAAACACTCAGCGCCCGACCCATCAAACCGTTTAAGTCCAGTACTTGCTCGTGGGTGAGGGTGTGTTGACGCACATGGGTAAAGTTGGGACTGGTAAAGAGAGGATCGGCGGCCACAAGGCGCTGAGCTGCTGGATAATAGTTTGAGACGCTGCGGACAAGGGAACCATAGGCTTGCGTCAGGTCATCTTCAGGATCGCGATCGTTCCACATCAAAGCTAGTCTGCCAGTGGGCTTTAAGATCCGATGGAATTCTAAGAGGCTGGAATTAGGTTTAAACCAATGAAATGACTGGCAGCAAACCACCAGGTCAACAGAGGCGGCAGCAAGTCCGGTTTGCTCAGCGGTGCCCTGACGAAACTCCACCCGTGGATGCGGTTGGGCAGCTCCTCGCATAGCTGCATTGGGTTCCAGGGCCATAACCTGGAGGCCGCGATCGCCGAGTAACCGCGATGAGATGCCCGTGCCCGCCCCAATATCAGCCGCCAGGATCTCAGCGGGTTCACTCAGTCCTTCCAGGATCAAGGTTATTGCCTGCTGGGGATAGGTGGGCCGATACTTGGCATAATCAGCCGCCCGATTTGAGAAGCGATCTAGCGGCTGCATTCTATGCAGAGAAGCTTTTTCGGCGTCATACTCGTTCATGCCAGTTAGGGAGTTGTGGTGCCTAATCGGACTCGATAACCAATATCCCGGCGGTAATAGCTGCCGTTAAACTCAATGCAATCGATGGCTGCGTAGGCTTGGGCTAAGGCTTGATCAAAGTCCTCACCCCAGGCCGTGACCCCCAACACTCGCCCGCCCTCGGTGAGTAGTTTCTGCTCCTGTAACTGGGTGCCAGCTTGAAACACCGCCACATTGGCTAATTGCTCAGCTTGATCAATGCCAGTAATTTCTTCCCCCTTGGCATAGGCACCCGGATAGCCTGCCGCTGCCATCACTACGCAGGCTGAGGCGCCAGGCTTCCAAGCGATCGCCGGGAACTCCGCCAGTCGCTGCTCCACACAGGCCAGGAGCAAACTATCCAACGGCGTTTCCAACAGCGGTAAAATGGCCTGGGTTTCCGGGTCCCCAAACCGGCAGTTAAATTCAATCACTTTAGGGCCGGCTGGGGTAAACATTAATCCGGCGTACAAGACCCCACGATAGTCAATTTGTTGCGATCGCAGAGCTTTGAGCACTGGCTCAAGAATTTCTTGCTGAATCTGGGCCATCTGATTGGCTGTAACCAAAGGAACTGGGGCATAGGCCCCCATGCCGCCGGTATTCTCCCCCGTATCGCCTTCCCCAATTCGTTTGTGATCTTGAGCAGGCAGCAGGGGCCGAATCGTTAGACCATCGGTAATTGCCAGGACCGAAACCTCCGGCCCGGTGAGACATTCTTCGATCAGGACTTGATTGCCCGCAGCGCCAAACTTTCCTTGGGCTGCCGCTACCGCAGCTAGAGCTTGCTCAACCGTAGTGGCAACAGTGACGCCTTTGCCTGCTGCTAGGCCATTGGCCTTGATCACAATTGGGGCTCCCTGGTCTTGAATGTAAGCTTTGGCAGCCTCAAGGTTTGTAAAGGTGGCCCCTTTGGCCGTGGGCACCCTTGCCGCTTGCATCAAAGCTTTGGCCCAGGACTTACTAGCTTCGATCTGAGCCCCAGCTTTGGTAGGACCAAAGGCAGGAATATTCTTGGAGCGTAAATGATCAACAATTCCCTCAGCTAACGGCACCTCTGGGCCAACTACGACCAAGTCTGCCGTTTGTGCAGCTTGAGCAATTTCCTCAAAGTCATCCACGGACAGGGGCAGATTCTGACAACCCGCTAACCTAGCAGTGCCGCCATTTCCCGGTACACAGATTACTTGGCGCACAGTGTCAGATTGCAAAAGCTTCCAGGCTAGGGCGTGTTCGCGTCCACCACTGCCAACCACTAAAACCTTCACATTGCCCTCACTTCGCTCAAAAAGCTTTACCAGCAGAGACTGTTTCACAGTTTATTTAATCACAGTCTCTGGGCTGATAGCCTAGGTCAGCCGCAGCCAGAGAAGTTTTTGCCTAACGCTTTTAGGTTGATCATTTTCCTGGTTGCAGAGGGATTTAACTATCAGCTTCTCCGCCATCGCTGACGCGATCAACGGCTTCTTGAAGCCCTTCTAGCAAATGGTGCTCAGTTTCGGTCAGTCCAACTGAAACTCGCTTAATTGTAAAGTACTGTACAGTTCTGCCACACCAGTAGAGCAAGTTTTCCATAGGATCCATTCACTCAGCCTCTTATCGAAGTAAATTTCTAGATGTCAATTTCTCTTCTCCGGGAGGACTGACCGATTTGTCACTTGACTACTGCAGGGGTAGGATTACCCTGCAACAGTAGATATTCATGACAGTAGGCACACTTTTCCCCCCGGTTATTAATAGATTGCCCAGGGCGATCGCAATTTCTAATCGGTGTTTATACCGAACTTTTTTAACCCAGCTTTTTCTTTTGCTGTTCTGCTCAGCAAGTTTTAGAGATTCCCTCAGGAAAAAATCATTTTTTTAGATCTGGTCTCCCCTAAAGTGGGGCATGGCAAAAATTAGCAGGCATCGGTTGAAGGTAAAGCTAAAACTAATGCTTGGCGGTTTGCTGGTTGCAATTCTTGCGATCGGGGCAACGTCGCTAAACCTTCAGGCACTTTTACAGACTGCATTAATCTGGGTTGACAG
>JBGTDP010000273.1:0-7599 GCA_041748255.1 Thermosynechococcaceae cyanobacterium
AAAAAGTAGTGAAGCCAGAGGCCGAGCCGGACATGAATTAGGCTTTACAACCTCACCAGCAAGCTTTCTTTACTTGGGGTCCGGTTCAATGGTGCAGTGCAACAAATCACTGCCATTCCCAAATTCACTTGCCAGTGATATTCTTTAACTCCCCAGGCAACATCACCCGGATTCCTGCATTTGCAAATCCAGATTTATCACGAGTTACGATTGCATCTACCCTGTGTGCTAGTCCGCAAGCGCACTGCACTGCATCCTCAAAATCCTGAAAATTCAATATGATTGCCCCTTCCAGTATGTTTCGATCAACTGCACAAATCTGTAGATCTGTCAGAAGTTGGGCAATTGCATCTTGAGCCACTATTGCACCTGCTACTTTTCGGACAATGTAGTAGATGTTGGTAATGGTAGTTGCGGCAATCAATCCTTCGACCTCACCAGCATCGATTTTCTCGAACAGTATCGCTGCATCCTCCACAAAAGGCTGCCGCTCTTGCAAAAAATCAAGAACGACATTCGTGTCGATCAAAACTCGCATTATTGGTACTTCTGAGTCAGATAAGTGGCATAATCTGCTGCCAACTCATCGTCATCTAGCCTATCTGGGCCTTTGGCAATACCGCGTAAACTTGAGATGTTACCCATTTTGAGCCCTGGGCGTACTTCCTGTTGTAGAGACTCCAGTAGAGTCTGAACTAACTGCCAGCGATCGCTAATCGATAATTGCAATGCCTGTTTTTGCAAGTCTGGCAACGTCATCAGTCTTCTCCTGTCTGAAGCTATCTTCCCTCAATTTTAGTATTGCCAGTTCTATACCGCACCATCGACTACTTTATAAGCAGTGCAACGAAATTAATTTAGAGATTCTAAGCAAACGAGTGGCCCTCACCCCATCCCCCCAGCCCCCACCCCTCTCCCAAACTTGGGAGAGGGGCCAGGGGAGAGGGCAAATCTAGGATAATTATTTGGATAAGCAACCAATCGGCATAACTGATGACACCCAATCCAGAAATCATTAAACTTGACCAATACTTAAAGCTAGTTGGTGCTGTCAATTCTGGGGGTCAAGCCAAAGAGATCATCCAAGCAGGGTTTGTCAAAGTCAACCACACCGTCGAGACTCGCCGGGGCCGCAAGCTTGTCTCTGGGGATATCATCACGGCTGGAGAAGAAACCTTTACGGTTGAGCTGATCCCCACCGATAGCTCACTCTAGCGATCCAAAAGCTTCTGAGTCTCAGGACCAGGTGTATATTCATAGCCAAAACTTGACTGATCCGAGTCATCCAAGATTTTAGGAGTGACAATTACAACCAGCTCGTTTCTTGACCTAGTTTTATTTTCGCGTCGAAAGAGTCTCCCTAGCAGCGGGATATCACCAAGAATCGGAACTTTACTGACACTGACTCGATCTGAATCTTGAATGATACCTGTCAAGATTAGGGTCTGACCATCACGAATTCTTATACGACCCGTTTCTAAGCGGCGCTGCTGTAGCAAGGTTGCTATCGCTCCTTGATCAGTAAAGGTTGCAAAGGGAGCACTAACTTCAGGCGTAATACTTAAAGTGACGAAGCCATTATCATCAATTTGATCCACGGCTACATTAAGAATAATTCCCGAATTATTAATGATTGGACGGCGAGTAGTGCCTACTGTTTGCCCACCAGATGCTGAAGCACTTGAGGTCTGAACCGTTTCAAATCCCTGAAAAACCTGCTGTCCTAAAGTGACCTGAGCTCCACTGCCTTCTTGAACCAGCAGTGTTGGATTGGTCAAAATCTTACTATTATTATCTTGAACTGAGCCAAACAAATTAAGTAAAAAGTCTTGACCTAAACCAGAAACGATTTGAAAGCCACCGTTAAGAATAGCTGTTACTGACCGTCCTGCTCCAACACCAGAATTAAACCGAAGATCAGCATTAGCATTTTTTAATTTTTGAAGATTGACATCTATAAATTGAACATTAATAGCAACTTGGCGACGGCGAAGGTCAAGTTGCTTAAGCAAAGTGACTGCTATATCAACTTGTCGGGATGGGCCAAGTAGGGTCACTGTATTTAATCTAGAGTCAGCAACAACCTCCAAGCCTCTCAAAAGTGTTGAGTTTGTTCCTGTAGCTTCTCTAATTCCCTGATTACCAATACTTGCTCCGCCATTAGCTCCATATGCTATTAAGATTTCTCTGGCACCTCTACTGTTAATGTTTTCTTCTGTCCTTGTAAAGCGGTTGATAGTAGTACTGCTGACACTACCGCTAATATTGCTACTTGCTGTGTCACCTTCATCACCTACACTAGTGCTGCTAGTTGTTCCATCAGCACCGCCACCTGTACTGGAAGCTGTTGATATTCTTTGAGTGGTTGTTCCACTTGCAGTTGCTTTAATTTGATTCAATCGTAGAGTCTTAACAACCCGATCTTGAGCAATACTGGGTAAGGTTTTGCCGACAAAGATTGTGTTGCCGACTTTGCTTGCTTGCAGGCCGCTGACTCTCAAAACGTAGTTAAAGACTTCCTGAACTGATTCATTTTCAATATCCAAGGAGATTGTGGGACCGCCAGAAGTAGTTGCAGTTCCTGGTGTGCCTTCTTCTGGCGTAGCGCCGTCACTGCTTTCCCCTTCGGCATAGGCAATATTGACTCCTGCAGCACGGCCTAGAAGGGTTAAGACTTCCCGCACAGGGGCATCTCGTAACAATAAGCGAGGAATTCTTTCTTCGGTGCCAAGATCAATTGTTTCTGGAGAGACATCAATCGGGGCGACGGCAATATCCCCCACAGGTGGGGCAACAGCTCTGGGACGAAAAGGAGGGACGGCGTTGGGGGGTTGGCCGGTGGCTGGGGGCAAAGGGGTCGGAGCTGCGGGCGTAGATTCGCTCAAAGATGCCACCAGCTTGTAGCTGAGGACCAAGGTTTCACCCTGGTCTTGGCGGACGACCTGGGCGGCGGGGGCCTGGTTGGTTCCCTGAACTGTAACCCGCACTGTATCAAGGTCTAACTGGCTGACGGTAACGGCAGTAATCCCCGGTGCTGGGTTTGCCTGCTCAAAAGATTTGCCCCCGGTTAAGCGTAACTGCGTGTCGTCAATATCCGCGATCGTGCTGTTGCCCCGACTGACGGTGAAGATCGGGGGGCGATTATTGCCCTGGGTATTTAAGACCAGCTCAATCCCGTTGGCCCCCGTTCTAAGTTGAATATTGGTCACTTCTGTCTGGGCGGCTTGGGCCGGTTGGGCGACCAGGGCGACAACGGTGGTTGTACCCGCCACTAGCACTGAAATTCCTTGATTTAGTCTCATGCAACATCCTCCTCACTCCCACAAAGATCAGTCTTAGTTTTAGCCGGGTGTGTTCCGGCTTCGATTACTCCGGACTTGGTTCAGCGGCTGGCTCAGCTTGTTGTGCTTGCTGTTGAGCCACAGCCGCCGCTTCTTCTGGCGTTAAAGGCACATAGGCATAGAGCTTAAAAGCAGAGCGCAATAGATTTCCGGGTCGGGGGGTTTGACCCTCCTGTTGCAACTCAATCGTCAAATCTTTGACCACTAGCAAGGTTTGCAACCGATCCAGACTGCGAAAAATATCCAGGGTTTGGTTAAACGTGCCCTCAAAAGCAACATTGGTCACCTGTTGCTTGAGCTGACTATTGAGCTCTGGCCCGAGGGAACTATCGGTTACTGGCCCAGAGGCGGCAAAGTCCGGGGTAAAGGTGACCAGCTGGGCATTGCTTTGCACAATTAGGCGGTTTAGATCTAGCACTAGGGTCTCTAAACTTTTTTGGCTGGGCAACAGCGCCCGCACCTGCAGATTTTGAGCTTTAGCCTGGTCCAGATTGGCCCGAATTTGCTCCCCCTGATTGAGCAAGGCTATCTTGCGATTTAGATCTGCTTGTTTGATGTTCACGGCCTCCCGGTGCTCTTGATAGCGCTGAAAGGATGGCACCAAAAGCTGGGTTCCGGCGTAGATTGCCAGGGCCAGCCCTAAAACCGCAATTAAGACCCCACTCACCCCAGGGGTAAGGGTAACGCCAAAAACCGTTGGATAGGTGCGAACCTCTGGCTCTTCCGGAGAATAGTCGCCCTCGTAGGTCATGGCTGCAACACTCCTTGGTCTTTAAGAGCCTTGAGGCGGGTGACTAAGCCCGTTGCCCCGTTCTGGTTGAGTTCGAGTAACAGCTCTGAGGCCGGAACGTCGGTAATCCCGGACTGGATTTGAAACTCTGCCAGGGGAACGACAGTTTGGGTGCCTTCTTGCAATTGAGCCTGGGTCAGTTGGGTCACTTCCCCTTTTAGAAACGGCGATCGCTGCAGCGACAAGACAAAATCATTAATCGACCCAAAGGAAAGTGAGTTGCCAGAAATCGTCAGGTTTCCCGTGGCTTGGGCCGGGGCCGGAGCCGCTGCCGGGGCCCCAGCAGGAGATGGAGAGGGAGCCGGACTGCTGCCGGGTGAGGGACTTGCTTGCGGGGAGGCATTTGTAGGTGGTGGTGCGCCGGTCTGAGTAATTTGAGTGACTTGCAGTCTCGGGGGCGTGCGATCGCGCAGATCCTGGAGCATCGCCGCCCAGGGTTTCACTTGATTAAATATGGTTGCCAGGGCCTGAGTCTGGGATTGGAATTGCTGGGTTTGGGCTTGCAGGGTCTCAACACTACCCACTCGGGGGCCAATCTCAGCCAGTTGATTGTCAAGGGTCTGCTCCCGAGCCGTTAAGCGTTGGTTGAGCAGAGCCAAGACCAGATAGATACCCACCACTAACCCGACCATCCCGGCCCCCGCAGCAATCCCCAACAGCAAAGGATTTCTATCAGTCAGATCAACCGGCAGGCCAAATCGGGTTCGAGGGCCTGTCTGGCTAGCACCCTGGCGTTCCTTGAGTAGATTAATCTCGATTGCATACATCTTAAAGTCCCCGTAATCCCAACCCTAAGACAACCCCGAATCCGGGTCGCTGGGCCGGGGGGATTTCTTGCTTGACTTGGATGGCCAAGGCTGCGATCGGATCGATACAAGTGGTTGGCAACCCTAACCGCTTTTCGATGAACTGATCAAGTTGCTCAACAGCGGCCCCCGGCCCAGCCAAAAACAACTGCGAGACTTCTAAGGTATCCCCTTGATTGAGGTAAAAATCAATTGAGCGCCGAATCTCATCGATCAACTCAGCCAAGACCTGACGAATGGCTGCCTGACTAGGATTAATGTTGCCAGCTTTGTCTCGCTGCATCCCCATCGTATCTTCCAAGGAGACGCTAAAGGTTTTAAGTAAATCAACCGCCATCGTCTCTGGCAGATTCAAAGCTTCGCCCAAAGCATTTTGCAGCTCATAGGTGCCAATTGCCACCCGCCGATTAAATTGAGGCACGCCGTCCATGACAATACTGATTTCGGTGCTGTCAAACTCAATATCAACCAGGGCCACCGCTTCCCCTGGGGGGAGCTGAAGCAATTGCTCTCGCAGGGTACGAATCAAGGCAAAGCTACTCACCTCTAAAACCTGCAGTTGCAATCCCGCCTCTAGAAAGGTATCTAGATAGGTTTCGGTGACCGCTTTGGGGGTGGCTACGAGCAGCACTTCAACCCGTTCAATCCCATCTTCATCAACTGCAGTCCCCAGCCGTTGAAAATCTAAATCTGACTCCTCCGGTGGAAACGGCAGGTAAAGGGCAGCCTCCTGATTGAGGACCATGTCTTGCAGTTCAAAGTCGTCAAGCTCTGCTGGTAAACGAATCGGGCGAATCACCGCTTCCCCGACTGGGACTGCACTGGTGACTTGCTTAACTCTAATTTTATGCTCTGAGAGTCCGGCTCGAATAGCCTCCGCCACGGCGGTGATATCGACAATACGACCATTGAGAAATGCCCCATCTGGGACTAAAACCGAAGCCAGGGTTTGCAGCTCTATGCCTTGGGAGTGTCTGCTTAGATGGGCAATATTGACCCGTTCAGGCGTCAGTTCGATGCCTAATCCTTGCGAACCTTTAGAAAAAAACCGCTTCAGATCAACCACAATTGATTCCAAATAATGCTTAATCAAACTTTAAGCTAGGACGCGATCGCGACTATCCTGAGTCACTTCCCCCTCTATTTAAGAATTATCTTCCATTCTATGCACCACCGGGATCTTCTAAGGCCGTAGAAGTCCGCAGATTGGTTACATTGATCCCCTGGGAAGAAACTTGATTCCTTAAAAATCGTCAACTGCCTTTATCCTCAGGGAATGTGATCCTCTAAACTTGATGCTTGCATTCATTGATTGGTTGTCGCGTAAGCTCCATTGCAATTCAACCAGATCTCACCGACGACCCAACGCAAATCAGTTCTAACCAAAATGATCATGAAATTTACAACCTGGAAACGGTTTGGAATCTTTACCCTCCTGGGGTTGCTCCTGAGCTGGATGGTCAGCTGCGGTGGCGGTCCCAATAGCCCCTCTGGTTCCAACACCCAAGGGGGAGGAACCCAGGAAGTTGAGTTCTGGACCATGCAGCTCCAGCCCAAGTTCACCGACTATTTCAATCAACTGATTTCCAACTACGAGCAGCAAAATCCGGGGACAAAGATCCGCTGGACTGATGTGCCCTGGTCGGCGATGGAGAGCAAAATTCTCACAGCAGTTTCGGCCAAAACCGCTCCGGATGTGGTGAATCTTAACCCCACCTTTGCTTCCCAGTTAGCGGCCCGAAATGCCTGGCTAAACCTGGATCAAAAAGTTTCAAAAGAGGTTCGTGAGCAATACTTGCCCAACATCTGGCAAGCCAGTACCCTCAATAACAAAAGCTTTGGGTTGCCCTGGTATCTGACGACGCGGGTAACCATTTACAACCAGGATTTACTCCGGCAGGCGGGGGTGAGTGAACCGCCCAAGACCTATGCTGAGCTGGCAACAGTTGCCCGGCAAGTCAAGGAGAAAACTGGCAAGTATGCTTTGTTTACCACCGTTGCCCCCGAAGACTCTGGAGAAGTTTTAGAGTCTTTTGTCCAAATGGGGGTTCAGTTGGTGGATGACCAGGGTAAAGCAGCCTTTAATACCCCTAAAGGTAAGGCCGCTTTCCAGTACTGGACAGACCTGTATAAAAATGGGCTGCTGCCAGAGGAAGTGCTCACCCAAGGCCATCGCCATGCCGTGGAACTTTATCAATCAGGACAAACTGCTTTACTGGCGTCTGGACCGGAGTTTCTAGACACGATCGCCACCAATGCCCCGGAAGTTGCCAAAGCCTCAGCCTCTGCCCCCCAGATCACCGGCGAGACCGGCAAGAAAAACGTGGCGGTGATGGATCTGGTGATTCCTCGGGACACCGATCAACCGGAAGCAGCCCTTAAGTTTGCCCAGTTTGTCACCAACAACGAAAATCAACTGGCCTTTGCCAAGGCAGGCAACGTTCTGCCCTCTACCAAAGAAGCCCTCCAGTCTGAATACTTCAGTAATGTCCCCGCCAATGCCTCTGCAGTAGAAAAGGCCAGGGTTGTGAGTGCCAAGCAAATGGACGAGGCAGAAATCCTGGTGCCGCCAATGAAAAATGTCAAGGATCTACAAAAGGTGATCTATGACAACTTGCAAGCAGCCATGCTCGGTCAAAAAACCGTTGACCAGGCGGTTGCC
>JBGTDP010000274.1:0-2087 GCA_041748255.1 Thermosynechococcaceae cyanobacterium
GATCGCTGCCAGCTCTACTCTCACTCCCCCTACCTGGTCTGTGCGATTCATCCCTCTGGCCCAGCAACCCATGAGTGCCTTGACTTTGCTCCTAATGCTGGGGCGATCGCTCAAAAAGACGATGGGCTGTGGCAACCATTAGGGGCTAGCTACTACGGTGGAGAACTGATTTTGCATAGGTCCTCTCACCTGACACGCGAGGAGCAATTTGAATTACTGGACTACCACCCGCTGTTCACCGGCTGCTGTCCTGACTGCGGCTGGCTGTTTGACCAGAACAACTCTCCTGGGGTGCATTGGGATTGCCCCTGCTGTGGGTGGGTCGATGACACAGTTTAAAGGATTAGCACAATGGCAAATATCAGTGGTGAGTGGCTGGGAACCTATTGGCAGCTAGCGATTGATTCCTTGGCATCTTGACTAAATTACCCCGGCTTACTCTCCGTAGAGCTGGTTCACAAGCTCCATATCCCAGTAGGATGCCTCCACCTTGTGACCATCAGGATCGCGAACAAAGCACCCATAGTAAGCCTCTCCATAATCGGGTCTGGGACCAGGCTCCCCATCATCCACACCCCCAGCCGCTAAGGCTGCTGAATGAAAGGCATGAACAGCCTCTTTTGTTGGAGCAATAAAGCCGATATGCGTCCCATTCCCAACCGAAGCGGGTTGACCATCAATTGGCGTTTGTACCCAAAACTCCGGGAACTGCTTACCATAGGCAACTGCCCCCGGATGCTCCATAGTTCGCTTACAGCCCAGGGACGGTAACACTTGGTCATAAAAAGCAACCGCACGCTCAAAGTTGTTCGTGCCAATCGAAACGTGCTGAAGAATGCTGGGATTGTCATCCATTAAAAAACTCTCCTTCAGCTCTATTTTTATTTCAGGGCGTGAAGCCCAACGCAGTTACCCTCTGTATCCTGAATAATGCCAATAAATCCCGCCTCACCTATGTCTGTTTTGGACATCGTGATCTTACCGCCACTCGATTCAACCCGCGATAACGCCTGCTCTAAACCTTCAACCGTGCCAGCGTTCAGGTAGATCAAGGTGCCTGCTGTGGAAGGAGTCAGTCTCTGGCTGTAAACAATGGCACCCCTGACAGCCATATCATCGCCAGGGAAGAAGCCCTGGGGCTCACCCATAAATTCCTCTTTACGGATCTCTATTCCTAAAACGCTGTTATAGAAGCTAACAGCTCGATCAAAGTCAGTCGCCGGAATTTCAAACCAATTTATGGCGTTACGCATGGTGTAGACTCTCTAAAACAACAATCCAGGTGTGACTTATAACTTTAACTACCGTTAGTAATCGATTCGCAACTAGAACAAGTGTACTATGAACTTGGAGTTATTCTACTTTGTCTGTGGAATCTTCTGAGTGGCTACCTAATTTTCTTGTTTACATGAGGATTCTTCTGCTCTATTGCAATTCTTGCAACACAATTATGGGGGCTACCGCTCTAGAACCTCGAAACCCAGTAAAAATCGTGAGATAATAAGTGTACATATTTCAGGTACATTTATGCTTAGTCAAGGTACCGCCTCACCAACAGATGCCCGGAAGAATTTTTTTAGTCTCCTAGAGCAAGTTGCAAACGATCATCAAGTTGTGGTTGTCAAACGGCGAGAGGGTGAAAATGTTGCTCTGATAGCTGAATCTGATTTGAGGAGTCTTTATGAAACTGCTTATTTGCTAAAATCCCCCAAAAATGCCCAAAGGTTACTAGATGCATTAGAGCGGTCTAAAGCGCGGGATGACCAACCGCTACCGAGCATTTCAGCACAGGAAGCGCTAGATCAATTAAAACTGGAGTGTGCCCTTGGGCAAGAAAAAGAGTAAGGCTAGACTCTCGGGTGAGCCAGAGCCTCAATCAGTCCAGCGAGTTCCCATTTTTGATGGAGCCTTTAGAGCTGATCTAGCTTGGTGGTTTAAGACCGATTCAGGAAAAGCAAACAAAGTTTTAGATCTAGTCACTGATGTAATCAGCAGTCCATTTGAAGGAATTGGCAAACCTGAGCCCCTAAAGTATCTGAATGCAGATACCTGGTCCAGAAGAATTGACCTTGAACACCGATTGATTT
>JBGTDP010000275.1:0-2671 GCA_041748255.1 Thermosynechococcaceae cyanobacterium
GTCAGCACCCCTGCCACCAAAGCAGCGCAGGCCCCAGTGCCACAGGCAAGGGTCGCACCGGCCCCCCGCTCCCAGACAAGCATTTTTAGATAATCTGGGCGAACCACTTCAATAAATTCTGTATTGGTGCGCTGGGGAAAAACCGGGTGGGTTTCAAACTGGGGTCCAATTTTTTCTAGAGGAATTGCGGCCACACTCTCCACAAAGTTAATGCAGTGGGGGTTTCCCATGCTCACACAGGTAACCCACCAGGATTGTCCGGCCACTTCCAGAGACTGATTGATCACAGAAGACTCCCCAGGGCAAAGGCTGGTCGGGATTTGCGTCGCTGCTAACCGAGGATGGCCCATATCAACGGTGACTTGCCCGCCTGGTTTGATCTGGGGTGAGATTACCCCGGCCAGGGTCTCAATTCGATAGCCATCTGCAGCCTCAGGGCCTTCTAGTTCCGCTATATACTGAGCCAGGCAGCGAATCCCGTTGCCGCACATTTCCGGCTCTGAGCCATCGGCATTAAAGATTCGCATTTTGTAGTCAGTGTCTGGGGTGCCCGGCAGCAAAAAGATCACCCCATCTGCACCGATGCCAAAGTGGCGATCGCAAACTTTCGTTGCTTGCTCCGGGGTTAAAACCGGATCTGGCTGATCCCGGTTGTCAATCAGGATAAAATCATTGCCAAGGCCCTGATATTTTGTAAAAGAAATATTCATCGGTGCTAAGCGTGATGGGTTTAGACTATCTTGCCGCTACTCAAGGCTGGGTGGGGCTAACCCTTCAATCTTAACTTTGAGTTACTTTAAAGCTGACTTTTAAAATTCTGAGCAATGACTACTGAGTTAGAAACGGGCCTGCCCAGTGTACGGCAACTCCAGGATCTGATTAAAGACAATAACGAAGTGGAAGTTAAACTAATCACCAATGACTTGCTGGTGGGGAAACTTCGCTGGCAAGACAATCACTGCCTGTGTTTGCAGGATCACTATGATCAGCCGACAATTATCTGGAAGCAGGCGATTGTCTTTTTAAAACCAAAATTCTAGGAATCATCGGCCATGATCTTGGTGGCTGCGATTGGCATCGAGAGGGTATCCAGGGCCATTGGTTCGGCGGCAAACACTGTTTGGGCTTGATGTAGGTCATCGGCTGCCCCGCATAGTAGTAGGCGATCGCCCACCTGTAAATCTGTAGTGTCTTTGGGGTCACGGATAAACTTTCCTTCCCGGCGAAGGGCTTGGACCTCAATCCGGCACTGCCGTCGCACATCCAACTCTAAGAGGGTTTTACCAATAACCGGGCTGGTTTCTGGGAGCAGCAACCACTGGCAAGAGGCATTGACTGTCGGGACTGCCACCGCACCCTGGGCCAAATCTTTTAAGGCAGATATTTCTTCCGGTTCGCCGATCACTAGCAAGCGATCGGCGGTTTCTAAAAGGGTCTCCGAATCAGGATAATCCAGCTCTTTGCCTGCCCGGCGCTTAATCGCCATCAGGGTTACCCCAGTCAAATTGCGCAGATCGGTTTGGGCCAGGGTCATGCCAATCAGGGGAGACTCTGTCGGCAGGGCGTACCACTTACTGTTCATATCTTGGGCGGCGGTTTTAAGCTCCTGGGAAACTGCATAGGAAGACCGCTGGGACTGCAGATTCTGATAGTGACCGCTGCGGATTTGGGCCACCTCCTGTTGAATTGCCCCTGGGGAGAGCCCCATCCCCACCATGATGTGGGAAGAAACCTCTAGACTGGCTTCAAACTCAGGCTGAACGACTTCCTTCGCCCCTAACTGATAGAGCAGTTCGATATCTTTTTCCTTAGGGGCCCGGACAATCACATCTAGATCCGGGGCAAACTCTAGGGCCCGCTTCAGGCACAATCGTGAACTCATCGGGTCCGGCAGCGCGATCGCCATGCCCTGAGCACGGCCAATGCCAGCCTTTTCCAACACCTGGGGACTGGCGGCATTGCCATACAGATAGGGAATTTTTGCCTCCCGCAATTGCTGAATCGCACTTTCAGCTTGATCAATCACTAGAATCGGGTAGTCATGGACTTGCAGCATTTGCACAATGTTGCGGCCAATGCCCCCATAGCCACAGATCACAATGTGATTGTTAATTTGCGCCGTCTCAATTGCAGCTTCAGACACCTGCGGCTGAGACTCTAACAGGCGATTTAACCCTGGATAGGACTCTGCCCAGATAAACAGCTTTGGGATCAGACCCAGTAAAAACGGTGTGACCACCAGGGTGACAGCGGTGGTTCCCAAGGTTAGTAAGTAGACCCGTCGGGAAACCAAGCCTAAAGATTGACCGGCACTGGCCAGCACAAAGGAAAATTCCCCAATCTGAGCCAGACCAAAGCCCACCAGCAAAGCAGTTTTCAAAGAATAGCCAAACACCTTGACTAAAGGGGTGATGATCAACAGCTTGCCGACAATTACCAGGGCCACCAGCTCCAGAATTAGCTCCAGGTTGTCCCAAAGAAAAACCGGATCAATCAACATGCCAATGGCGGCAAAAAACAAGGCGGCAAAAATATCTCGCAGGGGCTCAACATAGGCCAGGGTTTGGTCAGAGTACTCCACCTCGGCAATCATTAACCCCGCCACAAATGCCCCCATCTCAATTGAGAGCCCCAGATATTCTGTGAGCAGGGCAATTCCCAGACACAGGGC
>JBGTDP010000276.1:0-3300 GCA_041748255.1 Thermosynechococcaceae cyanobacterium
CCGACCAGAGCGGAACTGAATAAACTTAAACCGTTGATCTTCCTTGAGGGCATCCTGAATTGCGAAGCCAACTTGATTTGTGGTTTCCAAAGATACGCCAGGGTAGAGATTTACGGCGTTGACTAAGGACTGCTCCTGAAACTCCGGCAAAAATGTCCGCCCAAGGGTGGGCAGAATTACCATTGATGCAACCAGGGCCGCGCTAGCAATCACTAGCACAAACCGGGAGCGCTGTACGGCATATTGGAGCGCTGGGCGGTACAGACGCTCGGAGAAGCGAGCTACCCAAGTTTCATCAGACGGTAAGCGACGGTTGACTAGCAGCAAGGCACACAGAGCGGGCGTCAAGGTCAACGCAACTAGGGTTGAGGCAAAAATAGACAGCAAGTAGGCCACTCCCATTGGGCTGAAAATGCGGCCTTCAATGCCTGAAAGGGAAAAAATAGGGGCGAAGACGACGGCAATAATCACCGTTGAAAATAAGACGCTGACGCGCACCTCTTTTGAACCCTCAAATACTACTTGTAGGGGTGGGACGGGGGTTCCTGCGAGCTGATTTTCTCGTAGGCGTCGATAGACATTCTCCATATCAACAATTGCATCATCCACCACTGAGCCAATTGCAACGGCCAGCCCACCGAGAGTCATTGTATTAATGCCCTCTCCAACCCAATCCAGGATCATCAGCCCCATCAGCAGAGCCAGGGGCATGGCACTGAGCGTAATAACTGCCGTGCGCCAGTTCATTAAAAATAGGATCAGGATTACCGAAACGATAATGATCCCATCCCGCAAGGATTCTTCAATATTCTTGATCGAAGCCTGAATAAAGTCTGCCTGACGAAAGGTTTGGCTGACTTGAATTCCCTTAGGCAAGCCTGCTTTAATCTCCGCCATCGCTGTCTCCACGGCCTCAGTCACGGTGGGGGTATCGGCCAGGGGCTGTTTGTTGACAATTAGTACGACTGCTCTTTGACCGTTAAGACTGGCATCCCCTCGCTGGAGGGCCGCCCCAATCTTGACATCCGCTACGTTGCCTAAAAGTACTGGTGCTCCGTTGCGAGCCGTGATTGCGGATTGCTGCAACTCTTCAATGGACTCGACCCGTCCAACTCCGCGAATCAACTGCTCTTGGTCTGGAGTGATCAAAAACCCTCCGGGCGCATTGGCATTAGCAGCCGCAACTGCTTCTGTCACATCTTGTAGAGAAACGTTAAAGGCTTGGAGTTTTTGGGGATTAACTAGAACTTGATACTGGCGAAGATCGCCCCCAAAGACCACCACCTGGGTCACCCCCGGAACCCCCAATAATCGACTCGTTACCTGCCAGTCCACCAGTCGTCGGACCTCCATCAGCGGGACAGTCTCAGAAGTGAAGGCGTACTTAACAACAGTGCCGATGGGAGAGCTAATCGGGGAAATTTGAGGGTTTTCTACTCCCTCAGGCAGCTTGCTTTGAGCTTGTTGAAGCCGTTCGGTGACCAACTGGCGAGCCTGGTAGATATCGGTGCCCCACTCAAAGATGACCCGGACAACTGAAATACTGACTGCAGAGGAGGAGCGAACCGTTGTCACCCCTGGGGTACCGTTAATCGCACTCTCGATAGGGAGGGTGACCAAAGACTCCACCTCTTCGGGAGCCAGACCCGGCGCTTCGGTTTGAATTTCAACCTGGGGTGGGGCAAAACTAGGGAAGACATCCAGGGGCATCTGAGTGATGGTTCGTAGCCCCAATACGGCGATCAATAGAGCCGCCAATACAACCAGCCAGCGCTGAGCGATCGACCACTTGAGAATTGCATTCAGCATGGTCAATCACAGTTATTGAGGTTGATGGGGCTCATTTCGACTCTCAACCAATTGCGGTGAGGCGGAATCTTCAGAGCGCTCTGAAGGCTCAAGATAAACCTCTGCATCATAGACAGGTGGATCGTATTTGGCTTCTCCGAATCTTAGAACCCGACCTTGACGCCGCCCTAACCAGAAAGCGCCGACAACAATTGCTCCCCCTGCCGGCAGCAACCACCAGGAAAGCTGGCCGGACGCATTGCTGTCTTCCTCTGCCACTGCTTCTGCATCAGCCTGTCCGCCGCGAAGCGACTCGGCATAGAGTTGAGGAGCCCGCTGGGTGACGACTTGATCTCCCTCAAAGAGTCCTTGCTTAACCTCAACAAATCCTTCAGAAGTTTTCCCCAGGGTTACTTCCACCGGTTGATAGGCATTGCCGTTTTGCACAAACACAATCGTTTTACCCTTAGCATCAACCACGGCAGACTTTGGAATGGCTAAAACCCTGGCTGTGGTTCGATCCGTTAGTATCTCTAATTCAGCAAAGCCACCGGGCTTTAATAAGCCCTTGGTATTGGTGAGGGCAACTTTTACCGGAACCGTGCGCTTTTCTCCTTCAACAACCGGGTCAATCACGGCAATGCTGCCTTGAAAGGTCTGGTTGGGCAGACTGGCGACCGTGACCCGCACTCCCTGACCCACCTTCACGGCGGCAAGGTCTTTTTCATAGAGATTGGCTGTTGCCCAAACGCTGCTGTTATTTTGAATTGTCATTAAGGGTTTACCTGCATCCTCGCTGGATTCGCCCAAAGTAACTTCGCGATCAGCAACAGTTCCGGCAATCGGAGCCTTGACACTAAAGGTGCCGTCGGCATTATTGGTCGCCCCTAGCTGTTGCAGGCGAGCGGTATAGGCAACCTCAGCCACAGGAAGTTGCGATCGGGCAACTGTCACTGCTGATTCGGCCCGCCGGATTTGAGCCTCTGCTTCCCCCACATCTGGACGACTGGTGGCCCGGGCATAGGCGGCTTTGGCTTCCCCCAGCGCAGTTTCTGATTCTAGTAATTGGCGGCGAGAGATCGCCCCGGCTGCTAATAGCTCCCGATCCCTTGCAAAGCGTTCTTTAGCTAATTTCAGCTGCGGTAGGGTTTGCTGCGTATCCACTTGTGCTAACCGCCGCTGACGGTTGTAATTCTCCTGGGCTAGTTTCAAGTCGGCCTGGGCTGCTCGCAGGTTGGCTTCTGCCTCCGCCCGTTTTTGAATTGATTCAGCTCGTAGTTCCACCAAGTCGGGGCTTGAGAGAACAGCAACAGCTTGACCGGCCTCGACAAAATCTCCCGGTTTGACCAGAAGCTTGACCACGGTACTTCTGATGGGGGCTGTAACCTCAACTTGGCGATCTGGTAAAGACTCAATCTGACCGGTAGTTTTAATCCCAAAGGCTAGCCGTCTGCGGGTTACGGGCTCGACTTTGAGACCCAGTCGCTGGGCAGCTTTTGCATCAACCTGAAT
>JBGTDP010000277.1:0-3933 GCA_041748255.1 Thermosynechococcaceae cyanobacterium
GCAAGCTTTATATCACCGTGGGTACGGTTAAAACCCACGTTCGCAATATCCTCAATAAGCTATGTGCTGATGACCGCACTCAAGCAGCGGTTCTAGCCCTGCGAGCCGGACTCATCTCTTAAGGGAAATTTATCTGTAAAAGCTTGTTAGGCTGAACAGGTAATTGTGCAAAATTGTCCAAAGGGGGGAGATGAAATGTACCGGATTGGAGATAAAGTTCAAGCACCAGATGATCGGATCGGCATAATCTTTGACGTGCAACCAGCTCAGGCAAATCGGCAATGGCTGTTGGTCAGGTTCCCTGATGGATCAATTTGGGATGGCTCAGCTGAGAGCTTTAGAGCCGTGCAAACCTCTCTTAGTAGCATCAAGACAAGATAAGGAGACTCAACCCATGACCGAGACCCCAGATATTCAACCGATTATTGAAACTGAAAAGCAAAAATTTGAAGGGGTGCCCAGCACCGTTGCGATCGCTAAGCACCCAATTCATCCCGCGATTGTTCCTTTTCCGATCGCCTCTTTAGTCGGGGCTGCGGGCACTGATCTTGGCTACTGGTGGACTAGCAACCCCTTTTGGGCCCAGGCTTCCCTCTGGTTGCTGGGCATCGGTTTGGCTAGTGGGGTGCTAGCGGCCCTGATTGGCATGGTTGATTTTCTTAAAATTCCCTTGATTCGCAAGCGCACTGCCGGTTGGGCACACATGAGTCTGAATGTTGCCGCTCTCCTGTTTACGATTATTAATTTTGGCCTACGGTTTGGCGATCCGGTTCAGGCTGTGGTCCCAACAGGGTTAATTCTCTCAGTCCTGGTTGCCTCCCTAATTGGGCTGTCTGGCTGGTATGGGGGAGAGCTTTCCTACCGGCACAAAATTGGAGTGATTCCCTCCGGGCAGTAATTTTTTAGCTAGAGTTTTCCGGGGATAAGGGGATAAGGCATTCTTGGCAAAACTGCTGGACCCGTTGCCAAACCTGCTCTTCTAGAGCTGGATGATCGGCATCAAACCATTGGATTTGGGGAATGGCCCGAAACCAGGTGCGCTGACGTTTGGCAAACTGGCGAGTATGCACAACGATCAAGGTCTTGGCCTGATCTAAGGAAATCTCGCCGAGCAAATGCTGTTTGATTTCCTGGTAGCCCAAGGTCTCCAACAGGGGCAAATCAGTTCCATACTGATCGCAAAGCTGTTCCACTTCTGCCAGCCAGTCTTGGGCTAGCATCTTTTCGGTTCGCTGCTCAATCCGCCGGGTGAGGAGTTCAACATCAGGACAGTCCAACCCAATCTGCAAAATTGGGTAGTCTGGGACTTGCTCCCCCTGCTGCTCAGACAGGGGAGTACCTGTGACATACCAAACTTCTAAGGCTCTTAAGGTTCGGACCTGGTCGTGGAGATGAATCTTAGCTGCTGCTGCCGGATCGACCTGTTGTAGCAGTTGATAGAGATGAGCTTGTCCCAAGGATTGTAGTTGCGATCGCAGCTCAGGGTGGGGGGCAACTTTAGGAATCTTAAGTCCCTGGGCGATCGCCCGAATGTAAAGCCCGGTCCCGCCTACTAATAAGGGGAGTTGACCGCAGTGATGAAACTGGGTGATCAATCCTTGGGCTTGTTCCTGATACTGCGCCAGGGTGAATAGTTTTTGGGGATCGCAGATATTAATCAGGGAGTGGGGAACTTTCGATAGGGCTTTGAGAGAAGGCTTGGCAGTGCCAATATTAAACTCGCGGTAAATCTGCCGGGAGTCAGCACTGAGAATGGGAGAGTTCAAACGCTCTGCCAGGGACAATCCCAGCCTCGATTTACCCGTGGCCGTGGGACCGCAGATTGTGATTAATCCGGGTCGGAGGTTTATCCGTTGATCCATCCCTGATCTAATTTTGGCCTGAAACAGCTCTAGAATCGCTCAAAAGCCTTTTGTGTTAGAATTTTGATGTGATTTGATGTTCTGTGCCCAAAAGGGCATCAGGTTATTTAACGGAGCGCCTCACTACATGACAACGAATTATAGTGCTGATCAGATTCAAGTCCTTGAAGGTCTAGACCCAGTCCGCAAACGCCCAGGGATGTACATCGGCAGCACCGGGCCTCGGGGACTCCATCATCTAGTGTACGAGGTTGTTGATAATTCTGTAGATGAAGCCTTGGCCGGCCATTGTCAGGAGATTCAAATTGATCTCAATGCCGATGGCTCTGTGACCGTAACTGATGATGGGCGGGGGATTCCGATTGATGTTCATGCTCGTACAGGCAAATCTGCCTTAGAAACCGTTTTAACGGTTCTCCATGCTGGGGGTAAATTTGATGGCAATAGCTACAAGGTTTCTGGAGGACTCCACGGGGTAGGGGTTTCGGTGGTCAATGCCCTTTCAGAATGGCTAGAAGCAACCGTATGGCGAGAAACCACGGTTTATACCCAGCGATTTGAGCGAGGGGTGCCGGTAACCGAGCTGGTTTCCCAGCCCAGCCCTCAAAAGCGCACAGGCACCTCAATTTCTTTTAAGCCAGATCCGCAAATCTTTACGACTGTAACTGAGTATGACTACAGCACCCTGGCTGGGCGGATGCGGGAGTTGGCTTACCTGAATGGGGGGGTAGAAATCAGCTTTCGAGATCATCGCTTAGATTTGCTTAAAAGCACTGAGCCGAAAGTTGAGACCTATCGCTACGATGGCGGCATTCGAGAATACATTGCCTACATGAACCGGGATAAAGAACCGATTCACGAAGAGATTGTTTATGTTCAAGGGGAGCGCAATAACGTTCATGTAGAAGTCTCGCTGCAGTGGTGCGTGGACTCTTATACAGATAATATTTTGGGGTTTGCCAATAATATTCGTACCATTGATGGCGGCACCCATCTGGAGGGTCTAAAGGCGGTTTTGACGCGGACAATGAATGCGATCGCTCGCAAGCGTAAGAAGCTTAAAGATAATGATGCCAACCTAGCCGGGGAAAATGTCCGGGAAGGGTTGACCGGCGTAATTTCTGTCAAGGTTCCGGAGCCAGAATTTGAGGGGCAAACCAAAACCAAGCTGGGCAATACCGAGGTGCGGGGCATTGTTGATTCTTTGGTTGGGGAAGTCCTGACTGAGTACCTGGAGTTTCACCCCAACGTTGTCGATAGCATTCTAGAAAAAGCGATTCAAGCCTTTAACGCCGCTGAAGCGGCTCGCCGGGCCCGAGAACTGGTCCGACGTAAATCCGTGTTGGAGTCCTCCACATTGCCGGGGAAACTGGCCGATTGTAGCTCCCGCGACCCCGCAGAATCAGAGATCTTTATTGTCGAGGGGGATTCCGCCGGCGGCAGTGCAAAACAAGGCCGCGATCGCCAGTTTCAGGCCATCCTGCCTCTGCGCGGCAAGATTCTCAATATTGAGAAAACCGACGATGCCAGGATTTATAAAAATACTGAAATTCAAGCCCTGATTACTGCTCTAGGGCTGGGGATTAAAGGGGAAGACTTTGACCCCTCTCAATTGCGCTATCACCGGATTTGTTTAATGACTGACGCGGACGTGGATGGGGCCCATATTCGGACCCTACTGCTCACCTTCTTCTATCGTTATCAACGGTCATTAGTGGATCAAGGTTACATCTACATCGCCTGCCCGCCACTCTACAAGGTTGAACGAGGGCGATCTCACTACTATTGCTACAGCGAGCGTGAACGCACGAACTTGGTTGAAAATGAATTTCCTGCCAATGCCAATTACACTATTCAACGGTTCAAGGGCTTGGGAGAAATGATGCCCCAGCAGCTTTGGGAAACAACCATGGACCCGGAGACGCGGACCCTGAAGCGAGTAACAATCGAGGATGCTGCTGAAGCTGACCGGATTTTCACAATTCTCATGGGTGATCGGGTTGCCCCCCGCCGGGAATTTATTGAAACCTACGGTCCCCGACTCAACCTGACAGACTTGGATATTTAATGT
>JBGTDP010000278.1:0-8118 GCA_041748255.1 Thermosynechococcaceae cyanobacterium
CCGATTAGCATCCCCCTAGAACATCTGGTGCGAGTAACGACGGAGGAGCCTGAAAGTAGCTGGACCGATATTAGAGCGCCTGGAACCTACCTGCCCGGTGTGATTAAGGCAGGTACTTACTATACCCGGCGGGGTAGAGAGTTTTGGTACGTAACCACGCAAAGATTCCTAAGTTTGGAATTGCATCAGGAGACCTATCAAAAAATTGTGCTGACGACGGAGCACAACCAAGCTTGGGTAGACAGGCTTACCGAAGCCAAAGCAAACTTAGCAGGAGGGACTCTATGATTAAAGATACAAATTTCAACAACTCCTGTTACGTTTCCCTGGATTGACCTGAGGGCAAAGTAACCATGGGTCCGCCCCCCAATTCCTAGTAACCCACCCTGTCAAAACAGAAGCTGATCAGGTCTTAGTTAAGCTGACCTAGAACCTCTCTAACCCCAGCCGGATGCGAGTTTGCGTGGATTATAGTATCCTATCTAATATAGGAAAAAATTGAGTTTGAGGTAAATATTATCGCTCCTAAACAACTGATCAATCGTGAAATCAGGTCTGAACAAGTTCTTTTAATTGACCAAGACAGCAACAATCGAGGTTTAACTAATACCAGCGAGGCTCTGCAATTATCTGAGCAGGCAGGACTTGATTTGGTCGTGGTTTCTCCGGGTCAGAAGACTCCCGTAGCTAAGATTTTGGACTACGGCAAGCATTTATACCAACAGAAGAAGCGCCAGCGTCAGAGTTCCAAGCCTTCGCTCAAGGAAGTGAAGTTGCGCCCCAATGTGGGTGACTCTGATTACCAGGTTCGGATTGATAAAGCCAACCAGTGGCTGAGCAAAGGGGATTCAGTCAAGTTTCAGGTTCGGCTACGGGGACGAGAACATCAACACCGCGATCGCGCCGTCGAACTTCTAGAGCGGGTCATAGAAGATCTTAAGGAAGTGGGTAAGGTGCAAGCTTTAGATAAACGGGCTTTGATTGTTCAAGTTGTGCCCCTATAACTGAGTTTCTTAGCTGCCCCAGGTTCCTAAACATCAACTAGCTGCTGCCAGTTTATAAATTTTTATCGCCCCTTTTTAGTCTGATTGGCTAATTTGGGGCTTTTTGGTTTGCTGATGTTGGAAAGTTGGAACCGCCATCTAATGTTGGCGTCTGATGCTGTATAACGCTTTGGATATAAGGGCATAACGATTCAAGCAGCGTTAATGAATGAAATTTCTAGCCAGTTTTCTAAATGCGATCGCAGTTGCTGGGTGAATTCCTGCCGCCGTTCAAATCTTTCGGTACGTACTGGCTTGCGATTTTCGTCCAGCATCCAGCCATAGTCACTGCTCAGACGCAATTTTGCTTGCCAGTCTGCGATTGAGACAATCAGTTGATCGGCTGGGCTATTGTCATAACCGTGAACTCTAAAAACATAGCTGAAATGATTTTGTTGTGCTGCTGCTACGGTGGAAGGACGACCAAATTTTGCTTCTAAGTGCGATCGCACCTGCTCAATCGGTTGATTTTCTAGCTCCTCTAGGGTGCGCACCGCCAGGGTTAAAGCAAAATAAAAATCTTCAACGGGGATAAATTCAAGCTGCACAGCGATCGACTGACTCCTTAAGCCCACTCCAAACCCAATCATACCTACATCAGGTTGCTCTAGGGTCTAGCTAAGCGACAATTGAGATGGTTAATATTTCCTCTAGGTAAATCTCAGGTGAGTATTGAATGACAGCACATTTACTCTTGGTAGACGACGAACCAGGCTTGCGCGAAGCAGTGCAGGCATATTTAGAGGACAGCGGGTTTAGCGTTGATGTTGCCAGTGACGCCCAGGCAGGCTGGGAGCTTTTAGAAGTAAAACGTCCCGATCTGGTGATCTCAGATATTATGATGCCCCAGGTGGATGGCTACCAGTTTTTAAGTCAACTCCGATCAGACCCTCGCTACAGTAAGCTACCAGTAGTTTTCTTGACGGCTAAAGGGATGACTAAAGACCGCATTCAGGGCTATCAAGCAAGGGTAGATGCTTATCTTTCTAAGCCTTTTGACCCGGATGAACTTGTGGCGATTGTAGAAAATCTTTTAGGGCGACGGGCAGCCCTAGAGGAAGGAGAAACGCCAGATCTTAATAATCTGGCCAGCCAGATTGCCGAAATTCGCTCACTGCTGCTTAAACAAGGAGGCAGCATAGCTCAAACCGGGGAGTCTGTGAAGATTGACTTTACCCCCAGAGAGCAAAGTGTTTTAGATCTGGTCGCTGAAGGACTGATGAATAAAGAAATCGCCCGGCGATTAGAGACAAGTGTGCGCAATGTTGAGAAGTATGTCAGCCGTTTATTTAGCAAAACAGGAACTAATAGCCGGACTGAGCTAGTTCGCTATGCCCTAGAAAATGGCTTAACCCAGTAGCGTTTCACCTCTGGGGGGGCTGTTTACCTAATTCTGGCCTAGTCTATATCTGAAACTCATGACCTTCTATAGATAGAAGGAATTGCATAAAACAAAGATAGTCTTTTAGGTATCACAGGCTACAATGAAAGAGAGTAAAGCTGACGCCTAACTATCTTGTTAAGTTCCTTACAACTATTAATCTTTATAAAATTTATAGAAGTAAGGGACTGAAACTCATGAATACTGGAAGAAGTAAACCAAGTAATACCGAAGGGGGCTACTTATGTTTTTGACAGGCTTTTTAGTCGGTGTGGTAGCAACCTTTGCGAGCTCCACCGTGTTTTCACTCTTGATGCTGGCAAGTATGCAGGAGCTAGACCCGCTAGATTAATTATGGTTATTGACCTTTAGAAGAATATTGCCCAAGCCTAGCGGCTAGAATAGGCACTTTTAAGATCGGCATTTAATTAAACTTCTTTTAGACTTTTTATTAACGACATCTGCTCCCCAACCCAGCGATCAATAGCAGTATTGACTTCTATGGGTCTTTCGTCGTGGGGGCAATGCCCAGCGTCAATTAAGGCTAGCTTGGCAGCCGGATAACAAGCTCTAAATTTTTCTGCTTTGGTGAGCGTAATCCAGGGATCAGCGGTTCCCCAAATTAGCAGCAGCGGCTGATGTAGGGCTTGGAGTAGTTGATCTAGCTTTCGCCCTGGAGGAGATTTAAATACGGCAGCAAAGACGCCCAAAGCCCCTTGATCACAGGAGGGTAAGTAGATCTCTTCGACCAAGCGATCGCTCACTGCCGTGGGGTCTTTATAGACCTGCAGCAAAATCTTGCGAATCATCGATCGCTGGCGCATATAGCTAAATAGCATAAAACTCGAAACTTCAATCACCAGTGGCAATCTTAAAAACTGCTGCCGCATTGAATTGAGTTGACCCTGCCAAACCGATTGCGCAGCTTGAGAGGTCTCTGAGAAAGATCCGGCACAATTAATTAAAATTAAACCCCGTACCCAATCGGGGTAATCTACGGCAAAGCAAAGCGCCGCATAGCCTCCTAGAGAGTTCCCGGCGATAAAAACTGGCTCCTGGACCACCTGCTGACAAAATTCTTTAAATTGGTCCCGCCAAAGCTCCCCCGTATAAATCTGGCGCGGCTTTTGAGAGCGCCCAAATCCCAACATATCAATTGCCCAGACGCGGTATTTGTCAGATAGCTGCTCAATATTTTTGCGCCAGTGATCCGTGGAGGCCCCAAAGCCGTGGACCAGGAGTAAACAGGGACCACTTTCTCCTTTTTGAACATAATTAATTCGCCAACCGCGCCAGGTCCAAGTTCGTGGCTCAAGTTCAGGGGTGAAGGTAAGACTCACAGGGTTATCCTTGTCTTTTAGTAAAGCTCCTTAACGCTTATTTTAAGAAAAAATGGTCCCCTTCCTTTAATTTAAGATCAAGTCTTAGATCCTAAAATGAAGGGTTTGAGACGAACCTGGTCAACCAACCAGCGGATACTGTGATTACTTACCACCGAGAGCGGGCCCATGAACATTAGGGACTTGACCTCAGCCCGAGAGATTTTAACCCCGCCGCCTGAGTGCAACATGGCAGTTGATTGAGTTACCTCTCTCAGGGTGGCATAGGCAAATAACAGGGGCAAAATACAAAACACCCGAATTGGCACAGCAGCTTTTGGAATCGAGAGCAGGTATGTTAGAGCATCCTCTAAGTCAGACCAGGCAAGTTGAACCAGTCCCTGAATGGCGGCATGGTTTTGTTGAACATGGGCAGAGCTTAACAGGGTTTGCTGGCTGCTGCCCTGGGCTTGCAAAGATTGCTCAGGGATATAGATGGAGTTCTCGTGCTCAGTATCCCAGGCAATATCTTTAAGGATATTCACCGTTTGCAGAGCCTCCCCAAAGGCAGCGCAGTGCTGTAATAAAATCTTGTATTCTGTCGCTCCGATGCTGGGGGAGTGTTCTTGCCACAGGTCGGTCAGTAGATAACCAACCGTCCCAGCAACGTAGTAGCAGTATTCTTTGAACTCCGCTAAGGTTTGGATTCGAATTCCCTGAGGGTAAAGGGTGACAAATTTTTGCATGCCATCCACCATTTCCCTAATCCAGTGGTAAATTCGCTGCTGAGAGGGCGATGGCAAAGTCCGAAACATTGCAAACACAAGGTCTGTATGCTCCACTAACTGCACATGGGCAGGTTCACCGGTCAAGCCCTGAATTTTTGCTGGATAATGATCAGCGGCGCTGGGGTTTTCAAAGCACTCCAGAAACTGACTGAGGAGCTTGATTTTAGTCTCAACGGAGGCCAGCGGGTCATCTTCAACGGTGTCAGCAATCCGAAACAGCAGGTAGGCGCTTAAAACGGCTCGACCTAAGTTACCAGGCAAAAAGCGAATACTCAGGGCAAACGTCCGCGACACTTTGGGCAGAATATCCTGGCAAAAGGATTCAGCCTGTTTTAAATCAGTTGGAGACTCCAGTGCCATCTGTACCATTAGCAAACACTCCTGCGTGTATACAATTGAGCAAACCACACCACGAAAACTGTCTAGACCAGCGCTGTCACCTTCATCCCAGGAAGGGGTGAGTAAAATCCACCAATAAGTGTTTGTGCCTATCCCCAAGGAAAACTATCATAAACCAGTCATATAAGAATATTTTCTGTGTATCCAGCCCTTAAAGGCAGATATTTCACTTGCTTAGGGGTTTGTTCATCATTTGTAGGTCAATACTGATGCCTTTGCCGATCCATGCAGTCCTTGTGCCCCAGGGTCCGGAACATCAGGCAGTTTGCCGAGGATTGCGGCATTCAGCTCCTCAGCCAAAGGTGATCCCGATTCCCGTGGGGCCTGGACCCTTGGCCAGGTTTTTAACCCAATGGCGCCAAACCTTAGGGAATCACCAGCAGCGGTCTGTGATTGTCATGGGACTCTGTGGGAGCCTCACGCCTCGTTATCGAGTCGGAGAGATTGTGATTTACCACGGTTGTCTTTATAAGACGATTATGGCTGATAAATTGTTGCAAACCTGTGATTTTGAGCTAACGAATCAAATTGCCAAGATTCTGAATCCCGCTGCTCAGGTTAAGGGCTTAACTAGCGATCGCCTGATTTATCTGGCGCAAGAGAAGCAGCAGTTGAGGCAAGAGTATGGAGCTGAAGTCGTTGATATGGAAGGCTTTGTGGCGCTAAAAGAACTGGCCAAATCAGGGGTTTCTGTGGGGATGGTTCGGGTGGTTAGCGATGCGTGTGATGAAGATCTCCCTGATCTTAATCAAGCGATTGGCCCAGAGGGACGGTTAAAGACTTTTCCCCTAGCGGTGGGACTGCTTCGACAACCGGTTGCTGCAGCCCGCTTAATCCAAGGGTCTTTGACAGGACTGCGGGTGCTCCAGCAAGTCACCACTCAACTATTTACTGACTCAGTGGATTAGAAACAGCCCATTAGTCTGGAATTGAGTAGACTCTGCCCTTCCAAGCACCACCTTGGCCGCGCCAGTGTCGCCGGGCTGAGTCGATTGTCATTAAGGTGTATAGACCCCCAATCAGAGGCAGGGAAAATGCCCACAGCGGTGAGATTTGGTAGAGGCGCAGGGTGGGTAGATAGGTTAAGGCCATCAACAGCCATGTCAAGATTCCGGCAGTGACCACTGCCCAGTTCCCAATCAAGGCTCCCCCAATGGCTCCTAGGACAGGAACCAGGTAAATCAAGCTCATGGCAATCACCGTGCCCACCAATTGCCAAGAGGAATAGCTGAGCTGGGTGTAGGCGGTTCGGGCGACCATTTCCCAGATGGTCTCTAGGGAGGCGTAGGAACGAAGACTGTGAACCAAGGGGCTCAAGCCTAGCCAAATCCGGCCCTTACCAGTGGATTTAACCGCTTGTCCCAGGGCACAATCATCAATCAAAGCTTGGCGGACCACCTGAATTCCCCCAATTTGATTCAAAGCTGTTTGACGGATCAGAATACAGCCCCCGGCAGCAGCGGCAGTTGCCTTTTGAGGATTGTTAACCCACCGAAATGGATACAGCTTCTGGAAGAAAAACACAAACGAGGGAATTAAAAACTGCTCCCAAAAGCTCTGGCAGCGCAGCAACACCATTAGGGAGACCAAATCCAGAGTTTCTGTTTCTGCCTTGGTCACTAACCGACGCAAGTTGGTTAGATCGTGGTGAATGTCAGCATCAGTCAAAAGGAGATAATCAGGGGCCGGATTTAACCCTTGAGCCGATTGAATGCCCTGTTCCAAGGCCCAAAGTTTCCCCGTCCAGCTTGGGGGCAGCGGTTCCCCAGAGATTACCTTTAGCTGGGACTCTTTGCCCAGGGCCTGAGCTGTTTGGGTGGCGATCGCCCCAGTGCCATCGGAACTTTGATCATCCACCAAAATCACGGTGAACTGGCCGGGATAATTCTGGTTGAGGAGAGATCGCAGGGTTTGGGCAATCACCTCCGCTTCATTACGAGCCGGAACCACGGCACAGACGGCAGACCATTCCTGCAGGTGATTTTCTTTACTATCCAAACTATCCAAACTATCCAAGCGCTGATCGGCTTGCCAAAACTGGCCCCGGAAACAAATCAGGCCAATCCAGATTCCTAATGAGATAAGCGTTAACCCTAACCAGACTTCGTCCATGGCTCTTTATTCGTGCTTGACCTTAGGACGAACAATATCGCACTGATGTGTCTGGGAAAAAGGTTTTCTTTTAGGCTGTATTGGTGGCACTGTGACAGGAGCAAAGCATGCAAATTCAGGACCGGGTAGATATTTCGCAGCTAGAGGCGGCGATCTCTGCGAGTCAGGCATACCTGCTCTCAACCCAGAACCCCCAAGGATACTGGTGGGCAGCCCTAGAATCCAATGTTACCATGACCGCTGAAGTGGTGCTGCTGCACAAGATTTGGGGGACAGACAAAACCCGTCCGCTGCCCAAGGCGGAAGCCTTTTTGCGCGCTCAGCAGCGAGAACACGGGGGCTGGGAGCTGTTTTATGGCGATGGTGGGGAACTGAGTACCTCCGTCGAGGCTTATCTGGGCTTAAAGCTGCTGGGAATCCCGGCAACCGACCCGGCCCTAGTCCGGGCCCGCAGGTTTATCCTCGACCGGGGCGGCATCAGTCGCAGCCGCATTTTCACCAAACTGCATCTGGCTTTAATTGGCTGCTATGACTGGCGGGGGATCCCCTCCCTGCCAGCCTGGGTAATGCTTTTGCCCGATCAATTCCCCTTCAATATTTATGAGATGTCCAGTTGGGCTCGGGGGAGCACGGTGCCGCTGCTGATTGTTCTGGATCGCAAACCGGTCTTTAAGATAGATCCAGCGATTACGGTGGATGAGCTTTATGCCGAAGGTCGGGATAAAGCTCAATTTGAGCTGCCCCGCAGTGGCGATTGGCGAGATGTATTTAACCTTTTAGATTATGGCTTCAAGCTTGCAGAGGAGTTTAACTTAGTTCCCCTGCGAGCAGCAGGGATTCAAGCTGCCGAGCGCTGGATTGTAGAGCGCCAAGAAGCCACGGGAGATTGGGGGGGGATTATCCCGGCGATGTTAAATTCTCTGCTAGCGCTGAGGACCCTGGACTACGATGCCTCTGATCCAGTTGTGGCCAGAGGTCTGGAGGCGGTGGATCGCTTTACCATTCAAACAGAGCAAACCTATTGGGTTCAGCCCTGTGTGTCGCCGGTCTGGGACACCGCCCTGGTGGTGCGGGCC
>JBGTDP010000279.1:0-4410 GCA_041748255.1 Thermosynechococcaceae cyanobacterium
GGCCTGCAGGTGGCCAAAAACTCGACCGGTTTTGCCCCGCACCAGTTCTGGCACATCCGGGTTTTTCTTCTGGGGCATGATGCTCGAGCCGGTGGCACAGCTATCCTTAAGCATTACAAAGCTAAATTCCTCCGAGGCCCAAAGAATGATTTCCTCCGACAGGCGACTGAGGTGGACCATAATCAGGCTGGCAGCCCCTAGAAACTCGATCGCAAAGTCGCGATCGCTAACCGCATCCAGGCTGTTGGCATAAACATCTCCAAACTCCAGCAGGGAGGCAGTGTAGTGGCGATCAATCGGGAAAGTGGTTCCGGCCAAGGCTCCAGCGCCTAGAGGGGACGTATTGACTCGCTGGTAAATTTCTCCTAGCCGCTGCCAGTCCCGCTGCAACATCTCGAAGTAGGCCAGCAAATGGTGGGCTAAACTCAGGGGTTGAGCCCGCTGCAAATGGGTATAGCCCGGAATCAAGGTTTCAACCTGCTCCTGGGCCAGATCCACCAAGACTTGTTGCATCTGCCGAAGCAGAGATCGAATCTGCTGAATTTGGTCGCGCAGATACAGTCGGGTATCTGTTCCCACCTGGTCATTGCGGGAGCGGGCCGTGTGCAGTTTCTTACCCACCTCCCCGACCAATTGGGTCAATCGCCGCTCCACAGCAAAATGAATATCCTCAGCTTCAATACCAGGATGAAACTTTCCCTGGCGATATTCCTGGCGAATTTGCTCCAGGCCGGCTACGAGTTGGTCTGCCTCGGGTTCAGGAAGAATATTGGTATGGGCCAGCATCCGGGCATGGGCTTGAGAGCCAGTAATGTCATATTCAATCAACTCAATATCAAACTCAATACTGGCATTGAACTGGGCAATCACAGGATGAAGTGCCGAGGCAAACCGTTGACTCCAAAGCTGAGTGGGTTTGGGATGCTGATCTGCTTGCTCAGAAATCTGATCTGAATTCGTTGTCACCGTCTTTTGCCTTTAATCAAACATCATAAGTAAGCCCACCAATAGGAAGCTCAAGCTGCCTAACTATTTCAACTTATAGGGAACTAAGGGAGGATATAACACGAATTAAGCCTGGAAATTGCTTAAATTTAGCATTACCAAGATTGAACTCTTGATTTTAGCCCAGCTTATCCCCAGAGAAATTCTGAGAACTTCTAGTAAGGGGTCAAAGACCGGATCAAATAGCCCAGAATCATGCCAATGCATAAGGCCCATATCTGACCGGACTGGACAAAATGATTAAGGGTCTGCTGAAACTGATTGAACCAGTTGTCTTCAACCTGGGCAATCAGACTGGAGTGAAGGCTTAGATCCCACAACCAGGCTAAGCGATCGCCTACCTGAACACTGCCAAACTCTGCAAATTTGATCACAATTCACCTACTGTGGCTTTTAGGGTCTAGCCCCCAATTCCCAGCCGTCCTGCTAAACCGGGAGCCAGGGGAACCAGGGTGGCCACCATTAAAAACAAAGCCAACAGAGCCAGAGCCGCACGGGCATCGTTGGGTTCTGAGAGTTCCTCAAGACTTGGCCGCTCTAAGTCCCGCTGCAGAAACAAAATAAACACAGCCCAGTACAAGGCCAGCGGATTTGCCAGAGAAACCAGCGCCAGAATGATTAAAGTTGCGATCGTCGTTCGCTTAGCCACCTTACGACCGTAGATAGCCTGCACCATCCGCCCCCCATCCAACTGACCGGCGGGCATTAAGTTCAAGGCTGTGATCACCAGTCCTAACCAGCCAATCACCACCAGAGGATTCACAGCCACCAACGTTTCTTGCAGCGCATCTCCTAAAACGACGCGAGTAAGCGTCCCCACCAACAGGGACCCCTGAAAAAATGGGGCCGGGATTTGGAATAAGCTGTTGGGGTTAGAAAGGGTTAGCCCGAGTAGCAACAAGAGCAAAGAAAAAATCCCGCCTGCTGCCGGTCCAGCCAGGGCCACATCGAATAGAACACTCCGATTGGGAATCAGGGACTCAAACCGGGTTAAGGCGCCAAAGGAACCAATTTGCCAGGCCGGAATCAAAAACGGCACACTCAAGCGCACTTGATGGCGACGAGCCAAGACTTGATGACCGATTTCGTGAATAGCCAGAATGCTCAAGATTCCCAAGCCAATCGGGATCGTCTCTGCAATGCGATCGGGGGCGGCAAATAAATCAAATCCCTGCAGCAGCGATCCAGTTTCTAGGCAGGTGGCCCCGGTGGCCAACAAAAGCACCCCAGCAATAATTTTCTGCGCCAGGGTTGCTGGTTTGGGGTCATTCTTGCGCGGTAAAACAATTACAACCGGCTTGTCCTCTTGATTTTCAACCAGAAACAGCCGGTACTGATCCGGCAAACTTGCTTGGAGGCGCTCGGACAACTGCGTATAAACCGGCTTGGGGTCTCCCCGCAAATTGCCCTTAAAAATTGCCCCTTCTTGATAAGGAATCGTCTCAGTGGCAAAGAAGGTATCTACCCCAAAAATCCCCTGCACGGCTTGGAGATCTGCTTCCGGAATCGGGGGGACAAGGGGTGCTGCCTCAGGATCGGAGCTGGGAACGGGCGGTGCGTCTTGAGTGCTTGCAGGTAGGTCTGCGACGGCTTGCTCTGGCTCTAGTTTCTCTGCTGGCTTCTCTGGTGATTTGCGCCAAGCAGAAACTTGATCAAAGCCAGCTTCCTCCTGGCTAGCGACTCGCAGTTGCCGTCCTAGAAAGATATAAACCCCGATGGAAACGACAAGTAAAAATAAGATTCCAACCAGATTAATGTTAATCCCAGCCGCAACCAGCCCAAAAAAGATTAACCAAGGCACCATTAGCGCTACTGACTGCAGCCAGGCCAGGATGCCTAACTTGCCAAAGGGCCTAACTCGGTAAAAGCCCCAGGCGAGGACTCCCACAGCACCCAAGAGAATTAAAGCGGTAATCATATCAATCTATTAAAGGTCCCTAGATCTAATCTAGCGGAGCAGTGTACCGCTTTAATCTTAAAAAATAGATTTCCCCAACGAGTCGCTAAAGTTCTACAACAGTTCTGGCAGCTGATTTTTTTAGCGGGTTGTTAAGAGCAAACGCTCTCGCAACTGCTCTAGTTGAATCCGATGATAGGAGAGACCCCCAGAAGATAAGCCAGAAGACAAACCAGAAGATAAATCAGGCATTTCTTGCCGACAATGGGAACAAAACCAGTAGACATCATGGTGGCGAGCATGACGTAGAAGTTGGTTTGAACAGCAAGGACATTGACTCATTATTAACACCTAAACTAAATGACTTTGACACAGGTGTTTGCTTAGAAGTGGTGAACTTCAAGCCCCCCATATTCAAGATAGGGAAGATTGCTGGAAAAGACATTGGGATTCTCACCCAACTACTGGGGTGATCCCCCCATTCTTAGGCTTAGGCTTCAGTTCTCAAATCGTCTGTCAGAACTTGGAGTGCCAATCCCTTGAGATCGGATCAGAGGCAGTTAAGATTCTCAAGTGAATGATCAGGATGAAACGCTTACCTATGAGTAGGTCGAGGTTTGAAACCAAAACCATAGAAAAAATATTAATTTTCTCAGCTAGAATTTTAGCGATATTCAGCAGAAACTCATTTAATCTCAAGGCATTAAGCTTAAAAATATAGTTAGCTAGCGGTTATGGAAGTTCCACCCCCCTAAAGTCAACCGTTCAAGACATTGAGGTCCCCCATGGCAGATCAAGTCTCAAATCAGCAATCCCGGTCTAGCAAATCAAAGTTGTTAGTGAAGCTGGCGATCGCTGCTGTCGTTATTGGTGCCCTGATTTTTGCCGCCCGCTACTTCAATATTCAAGGACTGCTGCGGGAAGCCTTGGCCTGGGTGGCTGATCTAGGACCCTGGGGACCGGTGATCTTTATCGGGATTTATATTCTGGCCACTGTCCTATTTGCCCCCGGCTCAATTCTCACCCTGGGGGCGGGGGTTGTGTTTGGGGTAATTGCTGGGTCCATCTATGTCTTTATCGGGGCTACCCTGGGGGCAACCGCTGCCTTTCTAGTCGGGCGCTATCTGGCTCGGGGCTGGGTGGCCAAACAAATCCAAGGCAATCCGAAATTTGCCGCCATTGACGAGGCCGTGGCCGATGAGGGATTTACGATTGTCCTGTTGACCCGACTCTCGCCAGTATTCCCCTTTAACCTTTTGAACTATGCCTTTGGGATTACCCGCGTTTCCCTTAAAGATTACTTTTTAGGATCGGTGGGGATGATTCCCGGAACGATTATGTATGTCTACCTGGGGTCCCTGGCCGGAAATCTGGCCAGGGTCGGGGCTGAAAATCAACCCACTAATCCCGCTGTGGAATGGGCAATTCGAATTGTGGGCTTGATCGCGACGATCGCCGTGACAATCTACGTGACCCGAGTTGCCCAAAAAGCCTTAAATCGCAAAATT
>JBGTDP010000280.1:0-4405 GCA_041748255.1 Thermosynechococcaceae cyanobacterium
GGCCTGCAGGTGGCCAAAAACTCGACCGGTTTTGCCCCGCACCAGTTCTGGCACATCCGGGTTTTTCTTCTGGGGCATGATGCTCGAGCCGGTGGCACAGCTATCCTTAAGCATTACAAAGCTAAATTCCTCCGAGGCCCAGAGAATGATTTCCTCCGACAGGCGACTGAGGTGGACCATAATCAGGCTGGCAGCCCCTAGAAACTCGATCGCAAAGTCGCGATCGCTAACCGCATCCAGGCTGTTGGCATAGACATCCCCAAACTCCAGCAGGGAGGCAGTGTAGTGGCGATCAATCGGAAAAGTGGTTCCGGCCAGGGCTCCAGCGCCCAGCGGAGAGGTATTGACTCGCTGGTAAATTTCTCCTAACCGCTGCCAGTCTCGCTGCAACATCTCGAAGTAGGCCAGCAAATGGTGGGCTAAACTCAGGGGTTGAGCCCGCTGCAAATGGGTATAGCCCGGAATCAAGGTTTCAACCTGCTCCTGGGCCAAATCCACCAAAACTTGTTGCATCTGCAGTAGCAGAGATCGAATTTGCTGGATTTGATCACGCAGATACAGCCGAGTATCTGTCCCCACCTGGTCATTGCGGGAGCGGGCCGTGTGTAGCTTCTTCCCCACCTCTCCGACCAATTCTGTCAATCGCCGCTCCACAGCAAAATGAATATCCTCAGCTTCAATACCGGGATGAAACTTTCCCTGGCGATATTCCTGACGAATTTGCTCCAGGCCGGCTACGAGTTGGTCTGCCTCGGGTTTAGGAAGAATATTGGTATGGGCCAGCATCCGGGCATGGGCTTGAGAGCCAGTAATGTCATATTCAATTAGCTCAATGTCAAACTCAATACTGGCATTGAATTCAGCAATCACAGGATGAAGTGCCGAGGCAAACCGTTGACTCCAAAGCTGAGTGGGTTTGGGATGCTGATCTGCTTGCTCAGAAATCTGATCTGAATTCGTTGTCACCGTCTTTTGCCTTTAATCAAACATCACAAGTGAAGCGCAACCCAGGAGAAAAAGCTGCTCAATGGATTACAAACAGGGGATTATAGGGAGGATATAACACAATACCAGCCTATACGTTGCTTAAACTTAGCATTTGTGAGGTTAGACCCTTTTTAACCTGGCTGGCTAGCAAAATTCTAATAAGGGGTTAAAGAGCGAACCAAATAACCCAGAATCATGCCAATGAATAAGGCCCAAATCTGACCAGACTGGACAAAATGATTATAAGGTCTGCTGAAACTGATTAAACCAGTTGTCTTCAACCTGGGCAATCAGGCTGGAGTGAAGGCTTAGATCCCACAACCAGGCGAAGCGATCGCCCACCTGAAGACTGCCAAAATCTGCAAATTTGATCACAATTCACCTACTGTGGATTTTAGGGTCTAGCCCCCAATTCCCAGCCGTCCTGCCAAACCGGGAGCCAGAGGAACCAGGGTGGCCACCATTAAAAATAAAGCCAACAGCGCCAACGCTGCCCGGGCATCATCGGGCTCTGAGAGTTCCTCAAGACTGGGTCGCTCTAAGTCCCGTTGCAGAAATAAAATAAACACTGCCCAATACAAGGCCAGCGGATTTGCCAGAGAAACCAGCGCCAGAATAATTAAAGTTGCAATCGTCGTTCGCTTAGCCACCTTACGACCGTAGATAGCCTGCACCATCCGACCTCCATCCAACTGACCGGCAGGCATTAAGTTCAAGGCTGTGATCACCAGTCCTAACCAGCCAATCACCACCAGAGGATTCACAGCCACCAACGTTTCTTGCAAGGCATCTCCTAAAACGACGCGGGTAAGCGTGCCCACCAACAGGGACCCCTGAAAAAATGGGGCCGGGATTTGGAATAAGCTGTTGGGGTTAGAAAGGGTCAGACCAATTAGCAACAAGAGCAAAGAAAAAATCCCGCCTGCTGCCGGTCCAGCCAGGGCCACATCGAATAGAACAGTCCGATTAGGAATCAGGGACTCAAACCGGGTTAAAGCGCCAAAGGAACCAATTTGCCAAGCCGGAATCAAAAACGGCACACTCAAGCGCACCTGATGGCGACGAGCCAAAACTTGATGACCCATTTCGTGAATAGCCAGAATGCTCATGATTCCTAAACCAATCGGAATCGTCTCTGCGATGCGATCGGGGGCGGCAAATAAATCAAATCCCTGCAGCAGCGATCCAGTTTCCAGGCAGGTGGCCCCGGTGGCTAACAAAAGCACCCCAGCGATAATTTTCTGCGCCAGGGTCGCTGGTTTGGGGTCATTCTGGCGCGGTAAAACAATTACAACCGGCTTACCCTCTTGATTTTCAACCAGAAACAGCCGGTACTGATCCGGCAAACTTGCTTGGAGGCGCTCGGACAACTGCGTATAAACCGGCTTGGGGTCTCCCCGTAAGTTGCCCTTAAAAATCGCCCCTTCTTGATAGGGAATTGTCTCGGTGGTAAAGAAGGTATCTACCCCAAAAATCCCCTGCACGGCTTGGAGATCTGCTTCCGGAATCGGGGGGACAAGGGGTGCTGCCTCAGGGTCGGAGCTGGGAACGGGCGGAGTGTCTTGAGTACTTGCAGGTAGGTCTGCGGAGGCTTGATCTGGCTCTAGTTTCTCTGGTGGCTTCTCTGATGATTTGCGCCAAGCAGAAACTTGATCAAAGCCAGCTTCCTCCTGGCTAGCGACTCGCAGTTGCCGTCCCAGAAAGATATAAACGCCAATGGAAACGACGAGTAAAAATAAGATTCCAACCAGATTAATGTTAATCCCAGCCGCAACCAGTCCAAAAAAGATTAACCAAGGCACCATTAGCACGACTGACTGCAGCCAGGCTAGGATGCCTAACTTGCCAAAGGGCCTAGCTCGGTAAAAGCCCCAGCCCAGGACTCCCACAGCACCCAAGAGAATTAAAGCGGTAATCATATCAATCTATTAAAGGTCCCTAGATCTAATCTAGCGGAGCAGTGTACCGCTTTAATCTTGAAAAATAGATTTCCTCAACGAGTTGCTAAAGTTCTACAACGGTTCTGGCAGTTGATTTTTTAGCGGGTTGTTAAAAGCAAACGCTCTCGCAACTGCTCTAGTTGAACCCGATGATAGGAGAGACCCCCAGAAGATAAGCCAGAGGATAAGCCAGAAGACGAACCAGAAGATAAATCGGGCATTTCTTGCCGACAATGGGAACAAAACCAATAAACATCATGGTGACGTACATGACGTAGGAGTTGGTTTGAGCAGCAAGGACATTGACTCATTATTAACACCTAAACTAAATAACTTTGACACAGGTGTTTGCTTAGAAGTGGTGAACTTCAAGCCCCCCATATTTAAGATAAAGAAGTTCACTGGAAAAGACATTGGGATTCTCACCCAACTACTGGGGGGATCACCCCATTCTTAGGCTTAGGCTTCAGTTCTCAAATCGTCTGTCAGAGCTTGGAGTACCAATCCCTTGAGATGGGATCAAAGGCAGTTAAGATTCCTGAGTGAACTTTCAGGATGAAACTCCTACCTATAGGTGGGTCGAGGTTTGAAACCAAAACCATAGAAAAGGATATTAATTTTCTCAGCTAGAATTTTGGCGATATTCAGCAGAAACTCATTTAATCTCAAGGCATTAAGCTTAAAAATATAGTTGGCTAGCGGTTATGGAAGTTCCATCCCCCTAAAGTCAAACGTTCAAGACATTGAGGACCCCCATGGCAGATCAAGTCTCAAATCAGCAATCCCGGTCTAGCAAATCAAAGTTGTTAGTGAAGCTGGCGATCGCTGCTGTCGTTATTGGTGCCCTGATTTTTGCCGCCCGCTACTTCAACATTCAAGGACTGCTGCGGGAAGCCTTGGCCTGGGTGTCTGATCTGGGACCCTGGGGACCGGTGATCTTTATCGGGATTTATATCCTGGCCACTGTCCTATTTGCCCCCGGCTCAATTCTCACCCTGGGGGCGGGGGTTGTGTTTGGGGTAATTGCTGGGTCCATCTATGTCTTTATCGGGGCCACCCTAGGGGCAACCGCTGCCTTTCTGGTCGGACGCTATCTGGCTCGGGGTTGGGTGGCTAAACAAATCCAAGGTAATCCTAAATTTGCCGCCATTGACGAGGCCGTAGCCGATGAGGGATTTACGATTGTCCTATTGACCCGACTCTCGCCAGTGTTTCCCTTTAACCTTTTGAACTATGCCTTTGGGATTACCAGGGTTTCTCTTAAAGATTACTTTTTAGGAGCGGTGGGGATGATTCCCGGAACGATTATGTATGTCTACCTGGGGTCCCTGGCCGGGAATCTGGCCAGGGTCGGGGCTGAAAATCAACCCACTAATCCCGCTGTGGAATGGGCAATTCGAATTGTGGGCTTGATCGCGACGATCGCCGTGACAATCTACGTGACCCGAGTTGCCCAAAAAGCCTTAAATCGCAAAATT
>JBGTDP010000281.1:0-3818 GCA_041748255.1 Thermosynechococcaceae cyanobacterium
ATATGGCGATTGGCGCTGCCGTAAATATTGATCGGCTATTCAACTGGTTTCAGGAAGTGCCACTGGCTAAAACGAGAGTGTCTCGATTTAAGGCGCTAGAGCCCGCTTAGTTGCTGCGATCTTAGTTCGCCAACAGTGTCCGATTCCTTGGGAGAATGGGTCTATTCAACGTAGCCAAACCTGCTCGGGGCCTGAAAGAGTGGATGGCACGTAGAGAAGAGATTAATGGGGAGGAAACACTTCTAGCTGGATTAAGTTTGATCTGCCAATTATTGAGAATAGCTATAACCGCTTCTCTGAAGTGGATGCAGTTATTCATGGGCCTCGGTTAAATCGAAAATTTGAGTCCCTGGTCATCCATAGGGGTTGAAAAAACTCAGCGAGTTCCAACTTGGAAATCTAGTGCTCCGAGAATATGCGCACACATCCCATTGCTGAGGGTGATAAAAGTCGTATGTTCACGGATGCTAGTGCTAGGGAGCTTAGGCAATGATGTGCCTAACACTAACCCTTAGGGGGGAATAGCATGAGCAACCTTAAACCCTATAAACCAACTGCCGTGAGGCATCCTGGCGTTCAAGAAATGTATGAGTATCTCAAAGGCATGGAAACAAAATTGCCTGATTCTTATCCCTTAGGAACTGCCGATCGCTACCTGGCAGTTGCCCAGAAAAATTGGGAGCAAAACGATCTCCCCCAAGCCACCGCGATCGCTGAAATTGATCGGGATGAAGGGTCATTAGCGGTAGAGGATGAATACTTGGTGTCAGCCTGAACCCTTTCTAACCAGCAAAATGCTGGGCAGCTCTTAAAGCTTGAATTAAATTTAATTGCTGGACCTCTATTCCCTTTTTTACAGAAGGGACCGGACAATGACCAGAACTACAAATCTTGGTTGTCCGATCCCGCAAGTAGAGAATTTCTATCCAGAAACTACCGGTTCTTTCGCCAGGAACTTCTCTAGCTCTGTTAGGGCTTCCGCATCCACCTTGGTCTGCATGGGACAGAACTTCGGTCCACACATAGAACAAAACTCAGCGGTTTTGTAGATATCAGCCGGCAGGGTCTCATCGTGGTACTCTTTGGCTCGCTCCGGGTCTAGCGATAGCTCAAACTGCCGGTTCCAGTCAAAGTTGTACCGAGCCTGGGAGAGTTGATCATCGCGATCGCGGGCTCCGGGGCGATGGCGGGCAATATCCGCAGCGTGGGCCGCAATCTTGTATGCAATCAAGCCGTTGCGGACATCCTCAGCATCGGGGAGACCTAAATGTTCTTTCGGGGTAACATAGCAAAGCATCGCCGTCCCGTACCAACCCGCCATGGCTGCCCCAATCGCTGAAGTGATGTGATCGTAACCGGGGGCAATATCCGTCACCAGCGGACCGAGAACATAGAAAGGCGCTTCAGAGCACTCTTCCATTTGCTTGCGAACATTAAATTCAATTTGGTCCATGGGAACGTGCCCCGGTCCCTCAACCATCACCTGAACATCGTGTTCCCAGGCTTGGCGGGTGAGTTGACCCAAGGTTTTAAGCTCTGCCAGTTGGGCCTCATCCGAGGCATCGTGGGTACAGCCGGGACGCAAAGAGTCGCCCAAACTAAAAGAGACATCGTATTTTTTAAAGATCTCAATAATCTCGTTGAAGTGGGTGTAAAGAGGATTTTGCTGGTGATGGTGCAGCATCCAACGAGCCAGAATTCCTCCACCTCGGGAGACAATTCCCGTCAGTCGGTCTCTGACCAGGGGCAAGTGCTCAATCAAGATTCCGGCATGAATGGTTTGATAGTCCACGCCTTGTTGGGCCTGTTTCTCAATCACGTGCAGAAAGTCATCGGTGGTAAGATTTTCGATCGTACCGTGGACACTCTCCAAAGTCTGGTAGACCGGAACCGTACCAATGGGCACTGGAGAGGCTTGGATGATCGCTGTGCGAATTTTATCCAGGTCTCCCCCACCGGTGGAGAGATCCATTACGGTATCGGCTCCGTATTTGACCGCCAGGTTTAGCTTGGCGACTTCCTCATCCAGGTTAGAAGTATTTGGAGAAGCGCCAATGTTGGCGTTGACTTTACAGTGGCTGGCGATGCCGATCGCCATCGGTTCTAGATTAGTGTGGTTGATATTGGCAGGAATAATCATCCGGCCTCGGGCCACCTCTTCCCGGATCAGCTCAGGGGAGAGGTTCTCCCGTTGAGCAACGTAGTGCATTTCTTCTGTGACAACACCTTGACGGGCATAGTGCATTTGAGAGACATTGCTCTGCCCGCAACGTTTCGCGACCCACTCTGTTCGCATCTTTAAGCTTCCTCAATAAACAGCTTCCCTCCGCCGGTATCAACCGGAATCAGGTTCTAAGGGTCTGATCTCAGCCTGACTCTATCAGGCACCCCTAGCTTGTCGGGATTGTAACACTTAGCCTCAGCTGGGAGGTTAGCTTTTATACTTTCTGTAACAACGCCCCTGAGCAGAAGGATGATCTTGAGTTTCTATGGAGATAAACAAGGAGCAACAGGCAAGCCTGCTGATCCAGCCGGCCTTAATTCGATTAATTGATCAAATTCGCAAGCAGCTTGAGACCTCTGATTGGCGGGGCAGTTATCAAACCCTAGAGTCCTGGCCAGAAGGGACAACACCTGAAACAAAAGCCACGGTTGTCAATCTGCAAGCCCAACTGGACACCGCTCCTCCAGAGCAAATGGCTCAATTAAATCAAGCTTTAAGTCATTTACCCCAACCTGAGTTGACTTACCTGCTACAGCTAACCAAACAGGATCATCGGGTTGACGTGGATCTATGGGAACTGTGCTATCAAATTTGTTTTGGAAATTATGATCCTGCCCGCCGCCAAGGTTTAGAAGAGATTCAAGTTGATACCAGCTTGATTGAACCAGCCGGGGAGGTGGATTGGCATCGCTTAGACGACAAAGCTCAGCAAGTGGTGGCCCGAGTTTTTGATCAGCTGCCGGCAGCTGAAGTTGGAACTTAAGTAGCCAAATTGCTAGTCTTTAACATAGGCCCCTCTCAAGATAGAGCAAAATTGCCATGGCTCAGAGTAGATTTAAAACGGAATTACGGGGGAAGTAGCACCTAATCTAAAGTAAGGGCTACTATTAAATAACTTAAAGTGAATACTATTAACACGCACAAGCAACTGTGGATTAGTTGGCTCAGTGGATTAAGTTTGCTGTTGGTGCCGGCTACCTGGAAACCAGCTCTGGCTGCGGAACGAATCTATGTCAACTATTCGGCCTTTGAGCGATCGATTCCGGTCGAAGCACTAGAAATATACGCTAAAAATGGCCGAATCACAAACGAGTTTAGAACCTATACTCGCTATCTAAATCAACAGCAACTTGACCAATTGCGGGTTGGGCTACAAGCAAAGGTTGACCTTGATCCGGTAACTATTTCTCAGTTTTTGTACTCGCCGATCGGCGAGCAACTGCTGCGGCGGGTGGGTCAGGTTGTGCAGACGCCCTCTCGGCAACCTGGGTTTTATGCGATCCGCTCGGCTTTGATCCTAGCGGCGGCAGATTCCCAGGGACTAACGCCGCTGAATGTCCTTAAAAAGTTTCCTGCCCAGGGCGTGCGGGTGGATATTGCTCAGGGCCTAGGGATTATCAGCGAGGTTCAAAAATTAGTTGCTCAAACCAGGGCTGCTGTAACTTCCTTGCGCAATCAGCCTTCCCCAGAACAAATTTCTGCGGCCCTAAAGACGTTCTCCCAAGGGCGGGATCTGCGCTTCCGGGGTCCCTTTACTTGGAAAAAAGTCACCTTAGATCTCACGGACCGGAATCGCACCCAACTGGGTCTAAGT
>JBGTDP010000282.1:0-3786 GCA_041748255.1 Thermosynechococcaceae cyanobacterium
CCCCGTTGTCAGGGCGACCAGAGGCGGATGATCAAAGTAACTCAGACTCGGGTGAAGCGTGTAAAGGTAGTAATAAGCTTCATCAAAGCCCGGATGCAACCCAAAGGCGATCGCTAACCTTACCAACAGTCCTCCCACCAGCAATGTCATCAAAGCAGGATCAAGTTTCGGGCGTGACTTGGGACGGGTTGGCATTGACCAAAGATAAACTTAAGGCACAGGCATTATACCTATGGCTGTTTGGGCTGGCTGAAGTGTAGCCCTTAATATCCTTTAGGGAAGTGGGCGCAGGTCGTACTCTCCTAGACTTCCCTGAAGCCGAATTAGTTGCACAACTAAAACTTCCAACCCATCAACAGCGGGCCACTCCCTCCTGACGGGCTGCCCGTTGCACAGCGGCGGCAACAGCGGTCACCACCCGAGGATCAAAGACGGAAGGGATAATATATTCCTGGTGAAGCTGATCGGGAGCCACCAAGGCGGCAATCGCAGCGGCAGCTTCTAAGTACATGGTCGTCGTAATTGTGGTAGCACGAGAGTCCAAAGCCCCCCGAAATATCCCCGGAAAGGCCAGGACATTATTGATTTGATTGGGGTAATCACTTCGCCCCGTGGCCATCACCGCTACTTCAGCTTGCACTAGCTCTGGCTGAATTTCTGGAATTGGATTGGCCATGGCAAACACGATCGGGTTGGGGGCCATCGAGCGCACCATCTCCGGGGTGACCACGTGGGGGGCACTGACTCCTAGAAACACGTCTGCCCCTTGCATCGCCGCTGCCAGAGAACCGGACTTGGCTCGGGCAAATTCTAGCTTCTGCACCCCTAGACCTGGGCGATCGCGCCAGAGAATCCCCTGGGAATCACACATCCAAATATCTGTGGCCCCGGCCTTGGTCAACAGGCGAGCGATCGCCACTCCCGCTGCCCCAGCCCCGTTGATCACCACCCGAATTTTGGCCAAAGGTTTTTGCACCAGCTTCAGGGCATTCAGCAAGGCCGCCAGGACCACAATTGCTGTTCCGTGCTGATCATCGTGAAATACCGGGATGTCCAGCTCTCGCTGGAGTTGGGCCTCAATCTCAAAACAGCGAGGAGCACTTATATCTTCTAAATTCACCCCCCCAAACACCGGGGCCAGATGCTTTACTGTCTCAACAATCGCCGCCGGATCTTGGGTGTCCAGGCAAATCGGAAACGCATCAACGTTGCCAAACTCCCGAAACAGCATGGCCTTGCCTTCCATCACCGGCAGGGCTGCTGCCGGACCAATGTTGCCCAGACCGAGGACAGCACTGCCATCGGTGACAATCGCCACGGTATTGCTTTTAATCGTCAGCCGATGCACTTGATCGGGATCTTGGGCGATCGCAGTGCAGATCCGACCGACTCCCGGTGTATAGGCCATGGCTAGATCGCCGCGATTTTGCAGGGGGATTTTGCTGGCGATCCGGATTTTGCCCCCCTGGTGCAGATCAAAGGTGCGATCGGAGACCTTGAGCAATTTAACCTCTGGCAGGGCCTTGAGAGCAATGACAATTTCTTCGGCGTGCTCGGTGCTGGCAGCATCCACCATAATCTCCCGGATCACAGTTTTGGGCGTGCGTTCGATCAAAATGATTTGATCCAAATTGCCACCGGCAGTAGCGATCGCCTGAGCAACCGCCGCTAGCATCCCGGCTTGATTGGGAATCTGGACGTGAATCGTTAAGCTGAAACTGGCATTGGGAGTGAGATTGACCATTGGTTCAGGACTTGAGTAGGAGTGTATCCCAGGAAGACTTTAACTGCTGACCCTAGCATATCGGGGCCCCTGAGTCTCAATTGTGCTCAGTCACACTAAAGCCGGTATTTGATTGCGGGTATAAAGCTTAGAATAAATGTCTAGCGCGTTTGTGCCGCTTAGACTCTCACGATCTTGCATCCCCACCCGCAGACAAGATCGTTGTGAGGGCCTCAAGGGGAAAGCCAGCAGGAGTAAGGAGACAAGGTGAGCAACAAAGTCAGAATCTATCAGCTTTCCCAGGAACTAGCCTTAGAAAATCAAGCGGTCTTAGACCTGTGCGCCCAGTTAGAAATTCCGGCTAGGAGTCACGTGAGTACCTTGACTCAGCCGGAGGCGGATCAGATTCGCGAAATGATTACCCAGAACGGGGGATCTGGTTCTGGGCAAAATGGTCACCCTAGGGCCGGGAAGGAAAACCAATCCCAGGCTGGGCTCAATGGCAAAGATGCTTCATCTCAGGCCGAAAAATCAGCCAAAATTGCCCCTGAAATCAATTTAAGCGGTCCTCAATATCTCTTCAATCGAGAAATTAGCTGGTTGGAGTTTAACAAACGGGTCTTGCATGAAGCTTTTGACCCTCGCACGCCACTGCTAGAGCGGCTGAAGTTTATGGCGATTTATGGCTCTAACCTGGACGAGTATTTCATGGTTCGAGTCGCCGGCCTGAAGCAACAGGTTGAGGCTGGGGTGACTCAGCGATCAGCCGATGGCGCAACCACCCAGGAGCAACTCGCGGCCATTAACCAGCACCTGCGACCGGAGGTCGTAGAACAGCATCGCTACTTTACCCGCCAGCTGTGCCCCCAACTGGCTAAAGAAGGGGTGCATCTGCTTGATTATCAAGATCTGACGCCAGCAGAATGCACCTATTTACACCAGTATTTTGAGGAACAGATTTTTCCTGTCTTAACGCCTTTGGCGGTCGATCCAGGGCATCCATTTCCCTATATTTCTAACCTCAGTCTCAACCTAGCTGTGATCATTCGGGATCTCAAAACTGACGAAGAGCATTTTGCGCGGGTCAAGGTTCCGAACGTGCTGCCTCGGTTTGTGACCTTACCAAAGAAGGCCTCAGGCACAGAAACGACTGGCTTTGAGTGGCGCGCAGTTCCCCTGGAGCAGGTGATTGCCCATAATTTAGAGTCTTTGTTTCCGGGCATGAGCATTCAAGATTATTATCCGTTTCGAATTACCCGAAATGCGGATCTTGAGCTAGAAGAGGACGAAGCCGATGACCTTTTGCTAGCGGTTGAGCAAGAGCTGCTGAAGCGACGCTTTGGGTCCGTGGTCAGAATGGAAATTCAAACCTCGACCCCAGAGTTTATTTGCCGCACCCTAATGCGAGAGCTAGGACTTCAAGACCAAGATGTCTACGAAGTTGAGGGCTTGCTGTCCCTAAGCGATTTAATGAGCTTGAGGGACCTGCCGTTGCCCGACTTAAAAGATCCGGACTGGTCACCAGTGGTCCCCCCTCGCCTGGTGAAGCTGGAGCATCAAGAAGCAACCGGTGAAGGTCGAGAGGATATTTTTTCACTGCTACGAGACGGAGACTTGCTGGTTCATCATCCCTATGATTCCTTTTCGGCCACAATCCAGCGATTTATCACCCAGGCTGCCGACGATCCCCAGGTGTTGACGATTAAAATGACCCTCTATCGAACCTCTGGGGGTTCTTCAAAGGTGGACTCACCGATTGTGAGTGCCTTGATTGCTGCGGCTCAAAATGGCAAGCAAGTGGCGGTACTGGTAGAGCTCAAAGCCCGGTTTGATGAGGAAAATAATATTGTTTGGGCCCGACAACTAGAGAAAGTTGGGGTGCACGTTGTCTATGGGCTGGCGGGTCTGAAGACCCATACCAAAACGGCCCTGGTCGTTCGTCGGGAAGACAATCGTATCCGCCGCTACGTTCATATCGGCACGGGTAATTACAATCCTAAAACCGCTCGTCTCTATACAGACTTGGGTTTGTTGAGCTGCCAAGAGTCCCTGGGGGCTGACCT
>JBGTDP010000283.1:0-6683 GCA_041748255.1 Thermosynechococcaceae cyanobacterium
GGTCGCTGGTCCTGCTTGGTAGAAAATAGCCTTGTCTGCGGACTTAAAAGTAAGGGTTTCTTCTCGCACGGCTGTCACCGCCGCCAGCTTGCCAGAGTTGGGTAAGTTCTGCTCAAAAGAAAACCAAATAATGCCAATGGCGGCCAGGGTTCCCCCACAACTTACTGCAATTAAAGTTCGCCGTCGCTGGCGTTGGGCCCGGACCTGCCGCAGCTTCTTGAGTCTTACCTTGTGACTTTGAAACCCTGGCTCATTTGGCTCCTCACCCTGGGTTAATTTAGATAAAAACTTGACCACTGAAAACCCTCATCTCGAAGAGACCTGACGCTGGCAGTCACTTGAATTTAGGGATCATCGCTAAACGCAAGATCCTCAGATCTGATTCAGTTTACACCATCCTTCTTGAATCCTGCGACACTAGAGAATTAGTAACCCTTGAGGTGAAAGGTCTCCGTGGCAGTGGACTACAACTTGGTTGTGATTGGGGGTAGTGATGCTGGCATCTGGGCTGCGATCGCTGCGACTGGCCTTGGGGCGAGAGTTGCCTTGGTGATCAATCCCCGTGAAACATCCAGTGGCTTATTCAATCAAGCCTTGATTCAAGTTGGGCGACGGGCCGATCAAGTTTCCTGTGCCCCTCATTTCGGGATTGATCCAGGGTCAACTGGATGGAGAGGATCAGTGAAATTTGAGCAGGTGATGCAGTGGGCTCAAACCGTGGTTTCCACACTGGCAGAACCCACTTCTCCGGCCCTACTGGCGAGCTTGGGAATTGATCTGATCTTTGGGACTGGAGAATTTCAATCGCAGCCCCAGGCGCTTAGGGTTAACGGGCGGCAACTGCGGGCTAAAGCTTTTTTAATTGCCACTGGCAGAGAACCAAGACCAACAATCCCTGGCTTAGAAGCCAGCGGCTATCTTTCCAGCACTGATTTTCAGCGACAAGCAGCCAACCCTAAATGGCCTCAAGACTTGATTGTGATTGGGGATGGAATCGCTGCGGTTGAACTCAGTCAAACTTTGGTCCGTTTCGGCTCCAGGGTAACGATGGTTGTTCCAGCGCCCCGGCTTCTGGCCCAAGAAGACTTAGAAGCATCCTGTTGGATTCAAGCCCAGTTAGAGGCAGAAGGATTACAAATTCTCACCGATCGCCAGATCATCGACGTCAAGGGCGGCAATGGTAAAAAAACTGTACAGACCGACGCCGGAACCCTAGAAGCAACGGAAATCTTGCTGGCCTCCAACTCTGCTCCAGCAGTGGCAGGGATGAATCTAGAGGCTGTGGGGGTGCAGTGGAGCGAAAAAGGAATCCAAGTCAACGATAAGTTACAGACTACGAATCCTTGTATCTATGTCTGTGGAGAGGTGCTGGGGGGCTATGCCCTGGCCCATGTGGCTCGGTACGAAGCCCAGATTGCTTTGAAGAATGCCTTGTTCTGGCCGATTTTTCGAGTGGATTATCGCTGCATTCCCTGGGCGGTTTTTACTGATCCAGAGCTGGCCCGAGTCGGACTAACTGAGATCCAGGCCCGGCAAGCTTATGGAAAGATTCAAATTCTCAAGCAGTTCTATAAAACCCTGCCCCGAGCCCAATTGCAGGCAGAGACTACTGGCTGGTGTAAGGTGATTCTCCAAGACAACGGCAGAATTCTCGGCGCTCATCTGCTAGGCTCAGGGGCGAGTGAAGTGATTCATCTGTTTGCCTTGGCGATCAAACAGCGGTTAAAGATCCAGGCCCTGGCGGATCTGGTGCATATCTCTCCTACTTTCTCAGAAATTAGTTTTCAGACCGCCACAGCGGCTAACCAGGAACGACTGCATCGGAACCCTACTTTACAAAATTTGCTAGAAAAATTCTTTAATTTGAGGCGTTCCTGATTGCTCCACAGTATCAAGAAATACTTTAAGTTCCGCACTAAGTCACGCTTCTAGAATACGCATTGCGTTACTCTAAATGAATTTAATCCCATACCTAGCGTTAGGTAGCGTCTGAATGGTACTCAGGGCGTCAGAACCTGTATGACAGTGGTGGAGCCCAGAGTACAGGAGGGAATTCATATCCCTCTATTCGCAGCTATACATTAGATGTTTTGAAGAGGCTCAGGGGCGGCTGATGTACTTCCCATCTCCTTGAGCGTCAAGTATTGGGCTCAAACCGGTACTTGATGGCGGAGCTATCCAAAGACCACCAATTTGGCTCAGTCATCAGGATAACCATAGAAGGCAACATGCCCCCATGCTCTTTAAGTCCCCAGTACTTTGCAGCGTATTCGTCAATATGCTCTTGACTTAAGGTGATGGGTTTATCCGATCCAGTAATCCAGAATCTTTCTTTAGCGCACCAGTGCCACTCTGAACAGATGTCGGCATTACGACCAGTCTCTTTAATATGAGCACAGATCATCATTTCGCATAGCTCATCACAGGGAAATCCTAGCCATACATTTGTCTTGTGTCCAGAACGAACCAGCTTGGTAGAGTCCATGATTTTCTCCTTCAGGTAGGTTTAGAATACCCAAATTAATTCAGCGATCGCCCACTCCCGCAGGGAGTTAATATTCGAGGTATTCCAACACCCGCCAAATTCCCTTTGCAGAACTCTTACAGGCATATAGAGTGAATATGACAGCCGCTCAGGAAACTCGCCAATACAATCCGCTTTACAAGCCCCGGCAATTGATTTGTGGCACCGGGCAAACGGCAGTCGTCACCGGATGGATTGTCAAAGAAGCGATCGCCAAAAAACTTACTCCATCAGAATATGCCGTCATTGGGCAACTCTACAGCCCTACTCGGGGGATTAGCTTTTTAGTTCGCAACCTTTTAGCCAACCCCCAGGCCCGGTTTCTCGTGGTTGTTAATGCCACCCAGGAAGACCAGAATGCTGGCGGCGCTCAGTGTTTACTGGACTTCTTTCGCTATGGATTCAAACAAGGTAAAAGTGATGCCGGACGCGATTGTTGGGTGATTGAATCTGCGATTCCTGGTTATATTGACGCTGAAATTGCAGCCGCAGCGCTAGAAAAACTCCGGCAGTCAGTGGCAGGCCAAGAAGCACCATCCATTCCTGAAGCTGTGGATCAAATCAAGTCCCTGGCCCAACAAGAGCGCACTGAACCCTGGGGAGAACCCCTGATCTATCCTCTGGTTAAACTTGAGCCAACGGTGCTCCCAGGGCAACGCTATGGCCATCGAATTGAAGGCAAGACCATTGCCCAAACCTGGGTCAAAATTATCCACCGGATCAAAACCACAGGCACGATTCGACCGACGGCCTATGATGGGCAATGGCAGGAATTAATTGACTTGATGGCTGTTGTCACCGACGAACCCCAAGCGTTTTACTTTCCAGAGCCGAATTATCTCCCCTGCGATCGCTCTTTTATTGAGGACTATATTTCTCAGTTCTTGGATGATGCCCCTCAGGTTGAAGGTGTTAAATACACCTACGGGCAGCGTCTGCGTTCCTGGTTTGGCCGCGATCAAGTGGAGCAAGTGATCCAGAAACTAGCAGCCGATCCTGATTCAGCTAGAGCCGTAATGACCCTTTGGGATGTGCAGGATGATGACTTGGGAAGTCCTCCCTGTTTAAATCACCTTTGGCTACGGGTGGCAGACAACTCCCTCTCCCTAACGGCCACCTTTCGCAGCAATGATATGTTTAGTGCTTGGCCTGCCAATGCCTTTGGCCTCCGGGCATTGCAGCAACACATTCGAGATCAGATTGCTCAGCGTTCCTCCCACGATTTGGGGATGGGGCCTTTAATCACCCTCTCTCAAAGCGCCCACATCTATGATGATTGCTGGGAAAATGCTGATCGCTTGATTGACGCTCAGTACGCCAAATCTAAGCCACGGGACTACGCTGACCCCAGCGGCAGCTTTGTAATTCAGCTTGTAAACGACAAGATTGTGGTCGAACACATGACCCCTGGCTCGGGAGAAGTGGTTAACTGCTACTCCGGTAAATCCGCCAGTCAACTCTATCGACAAATTGCCGCAGCCTGTCCAGCCCTTGAGGTTGAACATGCCTTGTATCTAGGCACCGAGCTACAAAAGGCAGCCTTGGCGGTTTCTAACCCGCAAGCTTGGCGCTATGAGCAAGACAAACCCCTGAAAAATCTCATTCCCTAAGGTTCCGCTCGTTTCCTAGAGATGGAATCAGGTTTAACTGCTTCGGGAATCCTGGGATTAGATTCTAGCCAAAGTCACCTTCTGAGGCTGATCTTGATACTTACCCGCGCGATCAGCGTAGGTGGTTTCGCAGGGTTGCCCTTCTAGAAACAATAACTGCACAACCCCTTCGTTCGCGTAAATCCGGCAGTCAGCACTGGAAGAATTGGAAACCTCTAGGGTTAAATGCCCTCGCCAGGAAGCTTCTGCCGGGGTGAGATTGGCAATTAGCCCCACCCGAGCGTAGGAGCTTTTACCAATGCAAATCACAGTAATGTTAGAGGGAATTTCCAGCCGCTCCAAGGCGACGCCCAGCCCGTAGGAGTGAGCCGGGATAATAAAGTAGTCTCCGTCTTCGTCAGAGTGGAGGGTAACGGGTTCCAGATTACTGGGGTTAAACCGCTTCGGGTTCACAATCGTCCCAGGGATGTGCCGGAAGACTAGGAACTCAGTCGGTGAGAGGCGAAGGTCGTAGCCGTAGGAAGACAAGCCGTAGCTTAAAACCGGACGCACTAAGCCGTTTGAGTCTAAAGAGACCTGGCGCACCAATTGTGGCTCAAAGGGCTCAATCATCCCTGTTTTAGCCTGCTCAGTAATCCAGCGATCGTTTTTTAACATTTGATGCTTTTGATTTTCTGCTTGAGAATTCCAACTTATCTTTGGCCTAGGGCCAATAAATCCGGCGTAGCTGGGTGACTTGATCGGCAATGTCAAGAATGCTTTGGGGCATCTCTGGGCCGGTCAGAATCATATCCATAGACTTGGGGCGCTCCTGGAGCAGGGCCACCACTTCAGCCTCGGCAATCAGCCCTAGGTGAATTGCCAGACTCAGCTCATCCAAAACCACTAGATCATACTTGCCAGCCCGAACCTCACTTTGAGTGTGCTGCCATAAAGTCTGGAGTGCGATTTGCTCAGTCTCTTCTAGGTGAGGTGCATCAATACAGCGAGGAATGTTGCAGCGGATCCACTCTAGATTTTGTCCCAAGCAAATTGGATGGTCATGTCCCTGGTTAATCCCCCCCTTGAGAAACTGAACCACCAGGACTGGGGTTCCCTGCCCGGCAATGCGCAAAGCTTGAGACGTGACATTGGTAAAGAAGCTGCGGTAGGAAGCTGTAAAAACTTGCAGCAGTCCCTCCACCGTGTGGGGAAGGCGACGGTCTAGATCAAGGGCGCGGTTTTCTACCTGCGAAACCATAGGGTATACCTAAGTCAGTAGTTGAAGACCAACAGAATCCTAGAAGCTTAAATTAATCTAATCCGTTGGTTTAAGCAAATCTAGTGTGTTATTGAAGCTTTCACCCATAGTCAACACCATATATATGTATCCGTCAATAGCTGAGTCCAAAACTTTATTTCTAAAAGCCACTGCCAAGAATTGAACTGAATCAGAGTATTCTAGGGGGGAGTTTGAGGCAAATTGCATGACTTGGAAACGTGCCGATGGTCGGCAACCCGATCAACTGCGTCCAATTAGTTTTGAGCGCGGGTTTACCAGTACCGCTTCTGGGTCGGTGTTGACCCGCTGTGGTCAGACGCAGGTACTATGTACTGTCAGTGTGAAGCCAGGAGTGCCTAGATTTCTAGAAGGCAGCGGCCAGGGATGGTTGACGGCTGAATACCGAATGTTGCCAGGAGCAACGCCTCAGCGCCATGAGCGAGAGTTTCTGAAGTTATCTGGCCGCACCCAAGAAATTCAGCGTTTGATTGGCCGCAGCCTGCGCGCTGCTCTGGATCTCCAGGCTTTGGGAGAAAGAACCCTAGTGGTGGATGCCGATGTGCTGCAAGCTGATGCTGGCACCCGGACCACTGCAATTACCGGGGGCTTTGTGGCCCTGGCCGATGCTTTGCAAAAGCTTATTCAAACTGGGGAACTCACCCAGTCCCCGCTCCGGCATGCGATCGCAGCGGTTTCTGTGGGCCTATTAGCCGCCGAACCCTTGTTGGATCTTGATTATCAGGAAGATGTGGCCGCGACCGTAGACTTGAATGTGGTCCTCACAGAAAGTCTGGAGATTTTAGAGGTTCAGGGAACTGCTGAAGCGGCAACCTTTAGCCGTAGGCAACTCAATCAAATGCTAGATCTGGCTGAAACAGGCATTCAGGAGCTAATCCGGAAGCAGAAGCTGGCTTTAGACAATCCCATAAACGCCACAGACTGACCCAACTGGCGTTAGTTGCAGCCAGGGACAGAGGTGACTAATACTTAGGGGCAGGATTAGATAATTTAAACAACTCTTCTTTTAACCGGTTAGACCTGCGTTCTCCTTGACGGTGCTGAGGGGACCGGAATAAACCAGACCGCGTTGGACATCCAGGGTCAAGATTGTGCCATCTCGAATCACCTGGGTGGCATTTTTGACCCCCACAATCACCGGAATCCCCAGCCGCAAACCAAGCACTGCGGCATGACTGGTTAAACTAGCTTCTTCGGTAATAATCCCACAGGCCTTGCGAATGGCCTCAATGTAATCAGCATTTGTACAGGCGGCAACCAGAATTTCTCC
>JBGTDP010000284.1:0-2423 GCA_041748255.1 Thermosynechococcaceae cyanobacterium
GCCGCCCTTGGCCTGCAGCCGCTGACGGCAGTAGTCTACACAGGCCGCCCGCACCTGAGAGGTGGTAAACACCCCGGCGGCGATCGCTTCGACATCCGAGACAATTAGGGCTAGATCTGGCTGTCCAGAAGGTTTAAGCCCGGCGGCAACCCCGGCGGCGCGATAGCCCTTGGGGGCGGTGACTCCCCCTGGAATTTCCTCCCAGTCTGCCATAATGCCTCCCTGCGTGATCGACTAAAGTTGAGCGATTATACCAAGACCCAGGAGGCAAAACTGGTATCAAGGCAGCGATTGCTTGAGAATCATCCTGTAGGCTAGGGTCTAAAGTGTTTTTGACCGGGGTAATGTCGGGTTTGCCATTTTTGTTCGCCATTGGTTTGGCCTTAGTGCATCTCTACAGCGGTAAGCTCCGCTTTTTAAGCGTGGCTCCCCGTAGTCGCTGGCTCTCTGCCGCCGGGGGCGTCTCAGTTGCCTATATTTTTGTCCATGTTCTGCCGGATCTGCAGAGACACCAGGCCACAATTGCCCGCTCCGAGGAGCTGGGATTAACATTTCTAGAGCACCATGTGTACCTGGTTGCCCTCCTGGGCCTTGTAATCTTCTACGGCTTGGAACGATTTGCCGAGGAGTCCCGAGATCAAAATCAAGAAGCTGGGACCGGAGATGTTACTAGTGCCCCGGTGTTCTGGGTGCATATCGGCTCTTTTGCGGCCTACAATGCTTTAATTGGCTATCTCTTAATTCATCGGGAAGAACCGGGAGTTAAGAGTCTGGTCTTCTTTTTCTTTGCCCTGGCCCTGCATTTTGTGGTCAATGACTATGGCCTCCGAGATCACCACAAAAGGCTCTACCACCGGATTGGCCGCTGGATTTTGGCTGCTGCGGTGCTAATCGGTTGGGGGATTGGGCAGGTGACTGAAATTCATCAGGCCGCGATCGCGGTTTTGTTCGCCTTTCTGGCTGGGGGGGTGATCTTGAATGTCTTGAAAGAAGAATTGCCTGAGGAGCGGGAGAGTCGATTTTGGGCCTTTGCGATTGGGGCCACAGCTTATACTGTGCTTTTACTGGTGATCTAAAGCCAAAGTGAAGCAGATGGATCTTACCAATGGAGTCGGTTTAATCGCTGGAATGCTAACCACGATTGCCTTTTTGCCCCAGTTGCTTAAAACCTGGCAGTCGCGATCAGCAGAGGATATTTCCCTGGGAATGCTGAGTACTTTTTGTATCGGGGTTTTCCTATGGATTATCTACGGTTTGTCGATTCAATCCGTGCCGGTGGTGTTGGCTAACTTTTTGACCTTGCTCTTAGCCTTGATGATTTTGATCCTGAAATTTAAATTCCAGTGACTGCGGGGCTGCCCAGAGAATTGAATTGTAAGTGCTAGACTTTAGCGCAGCAATGTTTTTCTAAGATTCCCTATGGCTGCTGCCCCCAAAGATTCGGACTCTCATAAGAAGGATCAGCAACATCCTCAGTGGCGCAGCGATCGCCAGATTGCTGATCGCCTGCTGCAGGAAGACCCCAACGACTATAACCTCGCGGAGTTGGCTCGCCTCAAAATTCGCTATACCGGATTTCACGGAGCCTGGGATATTCAAAAAGACCTGGAAAAGGTTCTGCAGCGCTGGCAGTTAACGGAAGCCACGTTGTACGAAAAAACCCGCCAGATTCACGCCCAAACCCCCGTCTATAAGGGGCGAAGTGGCAAGCGAGAAGACTGGAACTAGGTCTCTTTTTCTGCTTCCTCTCGTTCCGGCTTCAGCAGCGGAAAAGCAATCACATCCCGAATGCTGGGGGCATCAACCAGCAGCATTACCAAGCGATCGATGCCAATCCCCAAACCGCCGGTGGGCGGCATCCCATACTCCAGGGCCGTGAGAAAATCCTCATCCACGCCATGGGCTTCTAAGTCCCCAGCAGACTTGCGGGCAGCCTGGGCTTCTAGGCGCTGGCGCTGGTCAATCGGGTCAGTCAGCTCTGAGAAACTATTGGCGAGCTCCCGCCCGACAATAAATAGCTCAAACCGCTCCACCAGCCCTGGTTTCTGACGATGGGGTTTGGCGAGGGGTGAGATTTCCAGGGGATAGTCCAGAACAAAGGTGGGTTGGACCAAAGTCGGCTCTACTTTCTGCTCAAAGACTTCGTTGAGGACTTTCCCGACTGTAGAACAGGTTTCCAATCCGGTAATTCCAATGCCCTCGGCGGCTGAGCGAGCCGCTGCCAGGGTTTGATATTGACTAAAATCCAGGCCAGTTTGTTTATGGACAATGTCATGCATCGTCACCCGCCCCCAGGGAGGCGTTAGGTCAATGGTTTCGCCTTGATAGGTAACTTGAAGGGTGGAGAGAACATCCTCGGCCACCGCTGCAATTAGATTCTCCGTCAATACCATCATGTCCTGGTAATCGGCGTAGGCTTGATA
>JBGTDP010000285.1:0-2073 GCA_041748255.1 Thermosynechococcaceae cyanobacterium
TGGAGAAGTGGGGATTTTTGTCAGTGATGGCAAGGCAATCTCCAAAATCGCCGATACCACAGGTAAGTTTAGTGACTTTGGTGGTGAACCTGATATTAATGATCAGGGGGTTGTAGCCTTCAGAGCTGGTTTAGATCAACATTTTCGACCTGATCTCCCCGATCAAGGTGAGGGAATTTTTATCAGCGACAAGGGAGAAATCACAGCGATCGCCGATAGCAACGGTCCTGTCTTTGGTGAGTTTAGAGGCTTTTCTAATCCCGATATTAACGATCAAGGTACTGTCGCCTTTGGCTATTTTGATATTGATGCGGTCAACAGTGGTATTTTTAACGGACCAGATCCGGTGCTCAATCAGGTTATTAAGGGTCCCGGTATCCCTCCGCAGGGCGAGAAGGGAAATTTTGGCTTTGGGGCAATCAATAATCAGGGGCAGATTGCTTTAACAGATGGAGACTATGCCGGGATCTTCCGGGCTGATCCAGTCTCCACCCCTGTTCCTGAACCTAGTAATGTCGCTGGGTTGTTTGCTCTGGCTAGCTTGGGTGCACTAAATTCCAAGCTGCGTCAGCGCAGAAAACGCCTAAAGATCAAATGTTAAGGTCAGGAAACTTAAGCTGTAAACCAGCGGCGGCGAGCGTTCCATCCCTCTGCAGCAGCAACCCAGGTGGCACTCACCCAGCCCCAAATAGCATTGAACACAACCACAAACAGTGGCACAAGCATTCCAAGCTGGAGTCCCCACTGTCCTTGACCCGCTTTGGGAAAGAAATAAAGCAGTTGGGCTAAAGTCGGACCGAGAGAAAAGAGCAAGCCTTGGCCCAGGATCGAGATGCCTCTTTTGCGACTAACTCTAGCCGGGATCAAAAACAGCAGGCCCCAAAGTGCCCCCCAAACTAGCCGTTGATAGAGCCATGGGGCTGTGAGTTCCGGGGCAATCTTAACCCCGGCAGCAGCGGTTAACCCAATCTCACCAGCCCCCCAGACTGCCAGACTATTGACTAAGGCACCAAGGGCTCCTCCACTTAGACAGGCTGATATCCGTGCAAAGCGATTCATGGGTTTATAGTCCTTGTACTCAAGGCTTAATCGGTTAGGCTCAGGAAATTATGCTTATCTTTAGGCTTGATTTTACTTTCTTAGTCGGGTGGTTAACGTATCTAGATTGAATCGCTGAGTCAAGCCTAAACTATGGGAATGATTCTGGGCTTGCGAAAGCAGGGATTACCAGGCTGCTTGTCACTTTGAACCCTGATCCTGCATGTAGCCCAAAAGCCAGTTAGCTGCTGTGGCCCGCCGGGTGCGGGTGGGATTTAATTCGCCCACCTTATAGCCCTCAAATCCTAGTTTTTCTTTCAGGAGCTGTTTGTGAGGTTTGGGAATAGATCGGGTCAACTTAACTGTGGCCGGACGGCTGCCGATAAAGTCAGGCGGATCTGGATAGTTAGTTTGCCACTCTGGGGTCACCTGACTGCTATCCCATTGATCTGTGGCTTCGTCATAGCGATACCCCAAACAGTGCCAGACCAGTTGGTTGACCGTGGCATCATCAATTTCGTCGTTGAGAATGGCCCAGATTGTGTCCGTATTCAGGGAAGGTAGGTTAGGCATGGTTTCTGAGGAATGGAATGGACCGCTGATTATGGGGAGGGATCTTTGAATGAACTACTACAATCAGATTGCTTCAATCTACGATGCTACCAGACCCCTGCCAGCAAGAATTTCTAGACAAGTCGCAGATTCTATTCTGGATCTGGTTGCTGCAACTCCCCAGACAAAGTTTCTGGAGCCAGGCATTGGCACGGGTCGCACGGCACTGCCAATCATTCAACGGGGTTATGACTACACAGGGGTTGATATTTCCCGAGAGATGATGGATCAACTCCGTCACAAGTTAGGTGGCCTCCCGGATAACCTGACGTTGGTCCAAGCCGATGCTGCCAATCTGCCCTTTAGCGATCGCTCCTTTGATGTGGTTCTGACAACTCACATCCTGCACTGCTTACCTGATTGGCAGCAGGGTCTGTCTGAAATCCGGCGAGTGCTGAAACCAACAGGGTACTATCTGGCCTG
>JBGTDP010000286.1:0-5753 GCA_041748255.1 Thermosynechococcaceae cyanobacterium
AGCCGCTCCTTAGGCTGTAGCCCCTGGCGAAGTTTTGCCACCGTGGCTTTGCCCCTGGCCCGTCCAGCGATCGTTGCTGGTCTAGCCCTGGCCCTGATGGAAACCCTAAATGACTTTGGCACCGTTCAGTACTTTGGGGTAGAGACCTTTACAACCGGGATCTACCGCACCTGGTTTGGCTTAGGGGAACGCGTTGCCGCTGCTCAGTTAGCCGCCTGCTTATTAATGTTTATTCTTTGGCTAATTTTAATCGAACGTTGGTCGCGACGGCAGGCCCAGTACCATCAGACGGCTAATCGTGGAGAACGAATGCCGGGGTATAAGCTGCGGGGCCTGCACTCCCTTGGTGCCTGGGTAGCCTGCTGTTTGCCCCTTGCCTTAGGCTTTTTGTTGCCAGCCGCTATCTTGCTACAGATGACCTGGGCAGGGGCCTACCAAACCAGCGATCGCTTTTGGGAGTTTGCCCGTAACAGTTTGCTCCTGGCCACGATCACCGCTGGATTGGCCGTCGTCCTGGCCGTAATCATGGGATATGGCTTGCGCCTGCACGGCACCCCGATAATGCGCTTAGCAGCCCGAATTGCCGCCATGGGCTACGCCGTGCCAGGGTCAGTAATTGCTGTAGGGGTGCTAATTCCGGTGGGCTGGCTAGACAATCAAATAAACACCTGGGCACAAACCAGCCTGGGCATCTCTACCGGACTGCTCCTGAGCGGCACGATTATAGCCCTGGTGTTTGCTTATCTGGTCCGATTTCTCGCCGTTGCCTTTGGCACCATTGAGGCTAGCCTCACTCGAATTAAGCTCAGCCTGGATGATAGCGCCCGCAGCCTAGGGCACGGCCCCACCAGCACCCTCTTAAGGGTTCATACCCCCATGATCTGGGGGGGGCTGCTAACTGCGGCAATGCTCGTCTTTGTGGACGTGATGAAGGAACTCCCGGCAACCATTGTTATCCGGCCCTTTAACCTGGATACTTTAGCCGTTCGCACCTACCAGTTGGCCTCCGATGAACGGCTGGCAGAGGCTGCTGCTCCGGCCCTAGCCATTGTTGTGGTTGGCATCCTGCCGGTGATTCTCTTAAGTTTAAGAATTCGCCAATCTACCCGCGTTCGCACCTAGATCACTTCCAACTCACCCGATCCATCAGCTTGACGGCCTCGGGGTTGTTGCGACCGTAGGCTGAGACATTCACCGCATCAGACTTAAAATCACCCAACTCTGTGACCACTGGACTGAGCTTCAAGCCAGAAACCACAGGATACTCATTATTGCCTTGGGCAAAGATTTCCTGGGCTTCAGGGGTAACCATATACTCGATAAACGCCACTGCATTTTTTTGGTGAGGGGCACCCTTGGCCACCCCGGCTCCACTGATGTTTATGTGCGCTCCCCGTCCCTGTTGGTTGGGGAAGAAAATCCCCACCTGATTTGCTACTGCCTGCTCCTGAGGGTCTTGGGAGGTGGCAAGCCGGGCCCAGTAGTAGTGATTGACAATTGCAACATCACACTCACCCGCACCCAGGGCTTTAATCTGCTCAACATCGCCGCCTTCGGGAGGACGGGCAAAGTTAGCCACTAGACCCTTGGCCCATTTTTCTGTGGCTTGCACCCCCTCGGTTTCGATCATAGAAGCAACCAGCGACTGGTTGTAGATATTGTTAGAGCTGCGCACACAGAGGCGATTTTTCCACTTTGGATCGGCTAGATTCTCGTAGGTGGAGAGCTCAGAAGGCTTGACCCGCTCTTTGTCATAGGCAATTGCCCGCGCCCGTTTGGTTAACCCAAACCAGAGGCCCTGGGGATGGCGCAAATTCTCTGGCACAGCGGCTTTTAATTTGGCAGAATCAATTGGCTGCAAAATTTCAGCGGTCTCCGCCCGCCAGAGTCGACCGGCATCCACGGTGATAAACACATCGGCAGGGCTGTTGGCACCTTCACTTTTGATCCGTTCAATCAGTTGATCCGCATCACCCTCAATCAGGTTGACTTGAATGCCGGTTGCTTGCGTGAAGTTTTTGTAGAGTTGATTATCTGAGTCGTAGTGCCGAGAGGAGTAAACATTGACTTCTTTACTGGCCTCGCCAGGGCGCTGCCCAGAACAGCCAGCAATCGTTAGCGCCGCCAGCCCCAGCAATGAGGCAAGCATCCGGCGTCTTGTCTTATTCATGGTTAATTTTTTTCGAGGTTGAGTCAAAGGGGTCATCCAACAATCTCAATTGAAGGGTTTGCTAGGGCAGAATAAACGCAGCCAAACCTATTGCACCTACTTCTCAGTAAGTGTCGGAGAGGGGCCTGGCTGTCAATCGGCAAGCTAAGGCAGGGCTTTAGGAGGCAGATGGGAAAAATTGCCAGCGTTGATTCGCCACTGAAAGCGCCACCGGCGTCCCTACTGACAAGACTTTTCCAGCGGTGGTTCTGGCATGGAGTTCTTTCCCGGAAGGGGTTTGAAGGCAGTAGCGCCGCTCTCGCCCCAGAAATTGGTGATCGCGGACCACTACCCCAGCCTTGGGATTGGGTTCCAAGCTGAGGTCTTCTTGCCGGATCATTAACTCCCCGGTGGCGGTGGCTAGGGCATCAATCTTGTTTGGATCGAGTTCAAACCGACCGACTTCCGTTTCCCAGCCATCGTTTTGCAACCGCGCCGCCAGAAAATTGGCCTGGGTAACAAACTCAGCCACAAACCTAGATTGAGGGGTATGGTAAATTTCCTCGGGGGTTCCCACCTGCTCAATCTGGCCTTGGCGCATCACAGCAACCCAATCTGAGATAGACAGGGCTTCTTCTTGATCGTGGGTGACAAAGATGGCTGAGATACCTGCTGCTTTAAGGATGGTACGGACTTCATCCCGGAGCCGCGATCGCACATGCACATCCAGATTACTAAAGGGTTCATCCAGTAGAATTAAATCTGGTTGAGGGGCCAGGGCTCGGGCCAGGGCCACCCGTTGCTGCTGTCCCCCGGATAACTCATGGGGATAACGCTGCTCAAGTCCCCTTAACCCCACCAGGGTAATCACCTCCTGAAGGCGTTTTTGCATCTCAGGGGGACTTTGCTTTCGCAGCTGGCGCAATCCAAAGCCAACATTTTGCTCTAGGGTCAGGTGGGGGAACAGAGCAAAATCTTGAAAAACCATTCCCACCAGGCGCTTTTCCGGGGGCAAACACCAGTGGGAATCTGCCACCCGTTCTCCGGCTAAAGAAATCCTTCCAGCCTGGAGGGGCTCAAACCCAGCAATCATTCTAAGTAAAGTCGTCTTGCCACATCCAGAAGGCCCAAGAAGTGCCAATAAATCTCCTGGTGGTAGGGAAAGGTTAACAGCCTTAACAGCAGGAGCTGGGGCACTAGCAAATTGCCTGGTTACGTCCTCCAACTGGAGGATTGAGGTTTGAACCATAAAAGATATTAATTCTCAACAAGCCCAAATTGGATCTTACCAGTTTCAGCTTGAAGATTAAAAACTTTTTGGCAATGATTTCTAACGGGTGAGCAAAAATCCCTTTGAAGATCCTGCCCTCTGCTGAAGGAAATAAACTGATGCTTCTATTCCCACTCAATGGTTCCAGGCGGTTTTGAGGTAATGTCATAGACCACTCTATTGACCCCACGCACCTCGTTCACAATTCGGTTAGAAATCTGTTCTAAGAGTTCGTAGGGAGCCCGAGACCAGTCGGCGGTCATGCCATCTTCACTGGAGACCAAGCGCAAAACAATCGGGTAGGCATAGGTGCGCTGATCTCCCATCACCCCTACACTTCGGATTGGCAGGAGGACGGCAAAAGCCTGCCAGAAATCATGGTATAGGCCCGCCGCATTAATTTCTTGGCGGACAACATAATCAGCATTCCGGAGAATCTTTAGGCGTTCCGCAGTGACTTCCCCTAAAATCCGAATCGCCAACCCCGGCCCCGGAAAGGGATGACGTTGGACAATTTCATCGGGCAACCCCAGGGAGCGCCCAACCTTGCGGACTTCATCCTTAAACAGCTTGCGCAGGGGTTCAACCCGTTTAAATTGCAGATCCTTAGGCAAACCGCCCACCTTGTGATGACTCTTGATTTTAACCGCCACCCGTTCGCCGGTGGCCGGATCAATGTTGGTGTCGGCTGATTCAATCACGTCTGGGTACAGCGTCCCTTGGGCTAAATAGTCAAAGGGGCCTAGTTGCTTTGATTCTTCTTCAAATACACGAATAAACTCATGACCAATCCGGTGGCGTTTTTCCTCCGGGTCAGTGATACCGACCAATCGCTCTAAAAAGCGGGCCCGGGCCTTGATGTGAACGACGGGAATATGAAACCGTTCCCCAAACAGCTTCACCAACCGTTCTGGTTCGTGCTTGCGCATAAACCCTTGATCAATAAACATGCAGGTCAGCTGATCCCCGATGGCCCTGTGGAGCAAAAAAGCCAGGGTAGACGAGTCAACCCCCCCAGACAGGGCTAGCAAAATTCGCTTGCTGCCGACTTTGGCCCGAATTTCTCGAATTGCTTCCTCAACAAAAGCTTCCGTTGTCCAGGTTGGCTCGCACTCGCAAATGTGATATACAAAGTTGCGGATCAGTGACAGTCCTCCGAGGGAATGCACGACTTCTGGGTGAAACTGCACCCCATAGAACTTGCGCTCATGGTCAGCGATCGCCGCACAGGGAGTATTATTCGTGTGGGCCAACGTTTCAAACCCGTCAGGTAGTTGAATTACAGAGTCTCCGTGACTCATCCACATCGTTGTGTCATCTTCAACATTGGTCAGTAGATCCGTCGGGTCATCAATTAGCAGTGAGGCTTTGCCGTACTCTCCCAGCAGCGATCGCTCAACCCCTCCCCCTAGCTGCTGCACCATCAATTGCATCCCATAGCAAACCCCGAGAATTGGCACCCCTAGTTGCCAGATTTGGGGGTCACAAATCGGGGCTCGGGGATCATAAACCGAGTTTGGCCCCCCAGAAAGAATAATTCCTTTGAGGTTAAGTTGTTGAAGTTGTGCAGCCGGGGTGCGATAGGAGAGAACTTCGGAATAAACCTGGGTTTCACGAATTCGCCGGGCAATCAATTCTGAGTACTGAGAGCCAAAATCTAGGATGGCAATCATCTGCCGGTTGACTCGTTCTACTGGTGCCTCTAGGCTAGAGACATCTGTTTGGGGTAGTTGGGTTTGAGAGACTGACATAATCCCTGGGCCTCCGCAAGCATAAGTGGTCAAGTGGTCGCAGTCAAAGGGGTTTCAAGCAGGGACTTTTAAGGATAAATCCTACTCTCGCTCCACCCAGTTGGGGCAGCGGGGGGAGTAAATGGTTTAATTAAATAACTATTAATTCTAGCCATTCTAGGCCAATAAGACCTGTTCAAGCAAAGCTGATCCGGTTGAACTGGCAACAAAAATTTGTCGGCTCCGATTAAATAAAATACTCCCCACCCTGACTTGCTGCTGGGTGTGCTTAAAAATATAGGCTTGCGATCTCTGATCAATTTGAGTGGTAATTTCTCCGTAGACTTTTGCCACCCAGTGACTGCCGGAGCTGTGATCCAATTCCTGTAACTGTTCTAGAGCTGCCTCCGTGGTTGGACTGGCCAACAGAGACTGCAGCACCGGCAGCGGTAGCCCCACCTTTGCGCCGTAGGCGGTGAGGATCTCCTGGCGGGCATCGGCAAGGTGATGGTGGGTGTGAAAGATCCCCCCAGCGAGTTTAATTAACTTGCCGTGATAGCCCAACAGTAAAATTGCCTTAATCCCTTGCAAGCCTGCTTCCACC
>JBGTDP010000287.1:0-5679 GCA_041748255.1 Thermosynechococcaceae cyanobacterium
ACCTGAACATTGGTTTGGATCAGGGCAATCGGGTTGCGTAGCTCGTGGGAGGCATCAGCGGTAAACTGGCGCAGGTACTGATAGGAGGCCCGAATTGGTTCCATTGCCAGATTTGAGAGAAACCAGCCAATCGCCGCCACTAAACCAATCACCAGGCTAAGACCAACACTTAAATCAATAAAAAGCGCTTGGGTTGGTTTGGTGACTTCAAACCAGGGATGACTGACCCGCAAATAGCCCAGCACCTGATCCTTGATTTCTAGTCGCTCTGTAAGTTGCCGCAACCAGTGATCCGGCTTAACCCAAACTGTTTCACCGCCATCACTGAGGCGAATCGGCTGCTGCAAAGGGTCTGTAAAGGTTGACCAGAGCAGTTCCCCGGTGGGGCTGTACCACTCTAAGTCAATGTGATCATCTTCGACGGCCTCGGCATTGCTGCGAAAGCTGGCCTCTAAGTTAACTTGGTAAGGAACCTCACTGGGGCTGATATTGATTGGTTCCAACACCAGCGATCGCTGCACCACTTCCACGACATGATGCAGGGTATCATCCACCCGCTCTACAAGGGTGCTGCGCACGTACAGGTAGAAGCCACTGGCAAACAGCAACAGCAAGATCGCCGTGACCGTTGTATACCAAAGTGCCAGGCGACGACGGGTGGCTTGAAACATGGGCCTTAGCTAGGGCATTGCCCCTGCTGACATTCCGGGCCTCGGGCAATGTGAGCCTCGTAGAATGCCTGAACCGCTGCGGGATCGTAGCGGTCTAGGGTTTGCAAATAGGTCCAGGCAGTCAGGGCAATCGGGGTATCCAGACCTGGGCGAGGAGTCAAAACCAGGCGAGGATTTGTCTTGCTGAGTTCTCGAACCTGCGATCGCAGGTCTTTCAAATCCTTCCCCTTAACCTGGTTGGGGTTGTAGCTGATCACAATACCGCCGTGCTCCAGGTTGTGAACCAGAGCTTCATCCTTAGGAGGCTGAAGGTGAATGCCCCAAGCTGCCGGGGTGTCGTAGTGGGAGCCAGAGGTAGGAGGGGTAGAGTTATAAGTAATGGTTTCTGTCTCGGGGACATGCTTGCGGCCCAGATCAGGGATTATCTTACCGGGTAGTGTTACGCCCGGTGACTGAGCAGGTAGAGGCTTTCCGGGGGTATCCACAGCAAAGGTTTCGGCCTTGTCAGGCTGCTGCTGGGTGAGGGCAAGCACCCCCACTGCGCCAATCACCCCAATGGGAATCAGTAACCAACTTTGGGCCAATAGACGTTCACGAACACTCTGTTTCCCCCGCCGGGATCGCTTGGCTTTATTCATAAAATTCTTGCAACTAGCAACCAGATCTATGCTGAATTTAGACCAACTCAGGCAGACTTAATTTCAGTCTACTCGGGATATCCTTGGGGTGGCTAAGACTGGGATGGGGGTTGAGATTTTGCTTGCCAACGTTGCAGCAGGGTTTGAATTCCCAAAACCAGGAGCCCCAGGGCCGCAATCCCAAACACGCCAGTTCCCATGGTACACACACCGACCACCAGGGTGCGGACGGCAATGGAGATCGTGATCGCGGTTTGGTTATCAGAAGCCAGGGGATGTTCGGCAAAGGACAAAGCGATCGCTTGGGTAAGACGATAAAGGCCAAAGCCCAAAGCTCCGGCAATTAAGGCCCCAATCAGGCATTTGAGAAACCCTGGCTGGGAAGCTTGATTAACCGAGGAAGATTCAGAAGACGTTAAGTCAGCCATTGTGTAACCCCAACCATAAACTAGACAACTTGAACCCCGTTGCGGCAGAATCGGGCAATCCACACCCCTAAATCAGGGTCAGGAAAGGCTGCTTGCACCGCATCTCGAATTCGCTCTGCCGCTAGCTGGGACTCAGCCAGGGCAAAAACTGTAGGACCAGAGCCAGACATTAAGGTGCCTGAACCCTCCAAACGCTGAAATTGTTCTCGCAGTTGCTGCACCTGCGGATAGGCGGGTAAAACCACCTGCTCAAGATCGTTGTGGAGACTCTGAGACACTTTGCCATCTCCTTGATTTGTTCCTTTCGCTAGCTGGGTCAAGGCTTTGAGCAGGGCCCCGGAACTAAATTGCTGATGCCGCATATCTCGGGCTGCTTGATCCTGGCGATAGGTATGACCAAATTGGGTCCGGTACTGATTGTAGGCCCAAGGGGTAGAGACTGACAGACTGCGGTACTTGCCCAAGACCACAAACAGGCGATCCACATCCGGTAGCGGTGATAAGACTTCCCCGCGGCCCAAAGCTAGGGCCATCCCTCCCTGGAGACAAAAAGGAATATCTGAGCCTAGTTGGGCACCAAGCTCCTGAAGCTCCCCCTGGGTTAAGCCCAAATCCCACATTAGATCTATGCCCGCCAGGACTGCGGCGGCATCGGCTGAGCCCCCTGCCAACCCGGCTCCTACCGGAATCTGCTTGTCAATAATAATTTCAACCCCCGTAGGTCCAGAAAATTTCTGGAACATTAGTTCAGCCGCCCGGTAGGCCAGATTGGTATGATCCCTGGGCACCTTTGGATGATCACAGTGCAGCCGAATTTTATCAACGCTCAAGGGGCGCAAATAAAGCCGATCAGCCAAGGAAATGCTCTGGAGAATCATGATCAACTCATGATAGCCATCGGGGCGATCGCCAACAATTTCTAAATATAAGTTGATCTTGGCCGGGGCAATCAGAGAATAGGCACGCATAGGTTCAGCCAATCAGCTTCAAACATCAGTCAGTTGGTTTCGGTCAGTTGGTTGCTGAGCGCCACCCACTGAGCAACGCTCAAGGCTTCGGCTCGAACCTGGGGATCTATCTTCCATTGTTCCAGGATCTGGGTTAGGCGATCGCGATCTACCACAGATTTCAAATTATTTCGCAGCATTTTGCGCCGGGTGGCAAATCCTAGTTTAACCAAGGTTTCTAGGAAGCCAGGATCTTGAGCCCGTAACTGCGACGGTTGGGATGATGTCTGGGAGGCGCAAGTGCGGGGACACAAGCGGACCACGGCTGAATCAACTTTAGGCGGCGGAAAAAAAGCTTTGGCAGGCACAGCCGCAACAAGCTCACAGGTGGCTAAGTATTGGATCTTCACTGAGAGCGCCCCGTAGGCTTTGGATCTGGGTTGGGCACAGAGGCGATCGGCAACTTCTTCTTGTACCAACAGCACAATCACCTCAAAGGCAGGCTGTCGAGGAGACCCAAGGTTTCCCAGCAGTTTCTCTAAAATCGGTCCGGTAATGTTGTAGGGAATGTTGGCAACCACCTTGTTGGGGAATTGTTGGGGTAAATCCTCTAGCACTCTCTCTAGATCCAGTCCCAGAAAGTCTGCCTGCAGGAGCAAAAAATTCTCAATCCGACCCAGTTTTTTAATCAATAACGGTCCTAGGTCTCGATCAATCTCAACCGCCACCACCAATTCAACTTCAGGTAGCAATAGGCGAGTTAAAGCTCCGGTGCCGGGGCCAATCTCTAAAACCCGGTCTGTTGGGGTTAAAGCTGCGGCCTTTAGAATCCGCTGCAAAGCTTTTTCGCTCCGCAGCCAGTGTTGACCAAATTGTTTGCGTGGTCGGGGAGTCATCTAGGGCAAAGGGTTTAGCTGAATCCAGGCATCTTCAACTCTGGCAATTATATTTCCAGGCAAAGGATCGGTTTGAGTGCGATTGGGGGCTGAGATTAAAGCAACGACCTTCTCAATCTGGTCAAAGTTGGGAGCCCCATTCAGGGTTTGCTGCAGAAACTGCCGCACCACCCGGCGTTGCAGGGCCAGGGGTGCTCGGCTCAGCAGGGATCGATTCAAGCCGGGCAATTCTGGAACTTCTGCTTGCTGGCGGAGGGCCGCAGCCATTGACTCTAAATAGTCCACATCTGCTCTGAGTAGCTCCGCAGTCTGGGCCAAAGCCTGCTCTACCTGCGGGTTAAAGTGGTTAGCCAGATAGGGGATCAGCTCCTGGCGAATTCGGTTACGGGCATAGTGGCAGTCTTGATTGGTGGCATCTTCCCACACCGGCAGTCCCAGCTCTTGACAAACCTGGGCGGTTTCAGTTCGGGTGAATTCCAGCAGGGGCCGAACTAATTTGATCGATGAATCAAGCGATCGCTGCCAGGTTAGAGCCTGAAGGCCATCTGTGCCACTGCCGCGGATCAGGTTATAGAGCAGAGTTTCAGCCCGATCGCTAGCGGTGTGGCCAGTGAGTAACACCGGATAGTCCTTGACTTGGGCAAGCTCAGCTAAGACTTGATAGCGCCATTCCCGAGCTTGGACTTCGGTCTTTGGCACTGCCACGGCTGTTTGACAATAAAATGGCACTTGCCAAAATTTTGCCAGCTGAGCAACGTGATCGGCATTAGCTTGGGAATCGGGCCGCCAGCGATGGTCACAGTGAGCGATCGCTAGATCCCAGCTCCACTTTGGTTGTAGATCCACCAATAACTGCATCAAGCTCAGGGAGTCTTGCCCCCCGGATACCGCCACCAGGAGCCGTCGGCCTGGCTCTAGTAGGTGTCTCTGCCTCAGGGTTCGATGCAATCTAGCGTGGAAGGGGGTCCAGACCACAGGAGTTTCTTTTAGTCCGGCTGGGGGTGAATGCTCCAAAGATACAGGTGGATTTAGAGTTTGAACTTACCGCTAGGAAAGTCCTACAAAAACCAGCCGTAGGAGTGCAGACCTTTGCCTAATAGATTAACCCCCAGATAACAAACCCAGACCACTCCCAGGCCGATTGTGGCTAGAATTGCCGGACGACGACCCTGCCAACCTCGGGTAATCCGGGCGTGCAGGTAGGCGGCAAACACAAGCCAGGTAATCAAGGCCCAGGTTTCTTTGGGGTCCCAACTCCAGGGGGCTCCCCAAGCCTCGTTAGCCCAAACTGCCCCGGCAATAATCCCAATCGTTAGCAGCGGGAAGCCCAGACCAATAATCCGATAGCTGAGGTTGTCGAGGGTTTCTGCCAGACTTAGGCGCTGCAGAGAAAGGGAGCTTGAGGCTGCTGGCGGTACGGTCACCTTATCGAGAACAGCCGTTTGCCCTCCCGAAGAGGCCGATTCCATGGAGGCCGATCGCTGGAGGGCAGGCTCGGGGGTTTCTGCGGTTGGAGGGGCAAGATCTTTAGCCCGTCGTAACCGATAACTGCCGGTGCCCACAGAGCTACCCTTAAGTTCAATCTCCTGTCCCCAGGTGACCACCAAAAACGCGATCGCCAGCAAGGCCCCTACCATTAGCGCTGCATAACTGAGCAGCATCACCGTTACATGCATCATCAGCCAGTTCGATTTCAAGGCTGGAACCAGGGGCGCGGCGGCCTGCATTTGATCCGGCAAAGTCAGGGCAGCAAAGCCGGTAATGGCCATTACCACGGGTGCAGTCACCACCCCCACCAATCGGCTGCGGCTGTGGCGCTCCGCCAGCAGGTGAACGCTGGTCACACCCCAGGCCAGGAAAAAGAGCGATTCGTAGAGATTACTTAAGGGAAAGTAGCCAGCCTCGATCCAGCGGGCGCCCAGTAAACCGGCGATGCAGAGATTAGCGATCGCCATTCCAGCGGTGCCCAATCCAGCCAGATAAGGAACTTGAGGAAAGGCGGCCCCTCCCCAGTAAATCAGCATGGTTAGAAATAAAACTGCAAACGAGAGGTTATCTAACCAACCTTGGAGCGTAACCAAATCCATTCAACGTTCTCC
>JBGTDP010000288.1:0-10386 GCA_041748255.1 Thermosynechococcaceae cyanobacterium
TGGGCCATGCCAGTTCTGCCGATGTGGTTGAAGCCCTGGGTAAACTGCCGAGCTTTATCCGCGAGGCTAATCTGGCGGCGGTGGGGTTAGGGGCGGTTACTCTGGCAATTGTCTTCGGCATCCCCCGGCGGTTGAACCGGATTCTGCCTGCGCCACTGCTGGCCTTAGTTGTGGGGACAATTCTCTCGGTTGTTCTGCTGCCAACGGCGGCAGTGCCTCGCATTGGTGAGATTCCCAGCGGGTTGCCCTCTGTGCAATTGCCGATTTTTGGGTTTGATCAGCTCAAAACAATGGTGGGCTATGGCTTGATGCTGGCAGTCCTGGGGGCAATTGATTCTCTGCTAACTTCCCTGGTGGCGGATAATATTACCCAGACGCAGCACGACTCCGATCGCGAACTCATCGGTCAAGGCATTGGCAATCTGGTCTCAGGGCTCTGTGGCGGTTTGCCCGGCGCTGGGGCCACTATGCGAACCGTGGTCAACGTTAAAGCCGGGGGGCGAACGCCCGTATCTGGGATAGTTCATGCCCTGGTGCTACTGGTGATTGTATTCGGGGCTGGGGATTTAACTGAAGTAATTCCCCAGGCCGTGCTGGCGGGGATCTTAATCAAGGTCGGGATTGACATCATTGACTGGAGCTTCATTAAACGTGCCCATTGCCTCTCTGTCAAGGCTGCTGGGTTAATGTACGGGGTCGTGTTTCTCACCGTATTTGTTGATTTAATTACCGCCGTGGCCGTGGGGGTGTTTATCGCCAATTTGCTCACCGTTAAGAGTTTGACGGAGCTGCAAATTAAAGGGATTAAAACCATTTCTGATGGCAACGATGAAAGGCTCCTGAACCAAGAAGAAAAACATTTGCTCAAACGGGCCAGAGGCAAAGTTCTCTTGTTTCAACTTAGTGGCCCGATGAGCTTTGGGGCCGCAAAAGCAATTTCGCAACAGCTCTCGATTATTAGTCGCTACGAAGTTTTGATTTTAGATCTCGTAGAAGTGCCGCGATTGGGTGTCAGTACCTCTTTGGCGATTGAAAATATGGTCAAGGAAGCCTGTGAAAACCAACGCCATGTCTTTATTGTCGGTGCCAAAGGCATGGTCAAGGACCGGCTGAATCGCCTGGAAGTTCTGGAGCGGCTCCCCCCTGACCATTTGGTGATGACTCGAATCGCAGCCCTGCAGCAAGCTATCGATCTCGTGGCTTTCCAGGATGCTTCGGACCCCATTTGCCCCTAGCTCTTTGGGTAGTGGCAAAAGAGTTGATTCAGCAAAAGCATTTTTCCCAGGTATAGGCTTATTGCCCTTGGGGCTGAAAAATCAACCGATTTCGATGGGTTGACAGCAGGTTAAATTCCTGGCAGGCAACCTGCTCTAGCATCTGGATCAGGTGCTCCGGTCGCAGGAGGGTGCCGTCGTTGCGGCAACTGCCAACGTAGCGTAGGGTTACGACTGGATCGGTCTCAACTAATGCCAGCTCAAACAAGCGATCGCGCAAATTCACCTGCTTCTTCTTGCCGGATTTAGTCGTGTGTTCTTGCCAAAAAGCATCCCTGGCCTTGATCGCCTCAATCCATTCTTGCCATTGGTTTTGGGAAGGTTCTTCACTTTCAGGCTGGACTTGAATCAGATACTCTGCCTGATCTAGTAACTGAGTTGCCGAGGGAGTGTCTAATTCCACCGTTTCAACGTGGTAGAGGGGCATCTCTGCCGGGAGTTGAGCGACCAATTGGGCTTGAAAGTGAGCCGGATTCATGGCCTCGGTTAGCTCAAAGTCAACAATTTCACCGGAACTGGTAGCCCCTAGGGAGAGGGCATTGGCGGGGGCAATCCGGGGGCCGGGGTGAAATCCCCCCGTAAAGCTAATTGGCAGGGCAGCCCGTCGCACTGCTCGGTCAAATAAGCGGATTAAGTCCAGATGGCTAACCAGGGCCATCTCCCCTAGCTTGCCAAACCAGACCCGCAGACGCTGAACCCGGGCAGAATCTGGAACAAAATGGCCTGAAAACTCAGGAATGGGAACAGGTTGGACCACTACATTATGGCCAAAATCAGTTCCACAGATGCCACAGTGAGAACACCCCTCAAAGGAACAGTCGGGGACTGTCGCCGCAGCCAAGGCCCGCTGCAAATCCTCTTTGAGCCATTGCTTATCAATCCCAGTGTCTAGGTGATCCCAGGGCAGGGGCGTGTCTAAAGATGGAGGAGGACTAAGTTCCAAGGTTTGGGGTTCCAGCTCAACACTCACTTCGGAGCACTGAGAGTCAAACACGTTCCATTCCCCGCTTTCCACCTGACGGTACTTCCAGGAAAGTCCAGCTTCGGCGATCGCTTGGGTCCAGGCAGCAAAGGCCCGATCTAAGCTCTCCCACCAGGAATCCATCCCTGCCCCCAGTTGCCACGCTCGACGAACCACAGCGGCTAAGCGGCGATCGCCGCGACCGACAAAATCTTCCATGGCCGAAATTCGCACATCCGTGAAGTTGGCTTTCAAGCCCTTAATCGAGCGAAATTCTGCTTTTAACAGGGCCTGTTTACGCTCCAGCTCGGCGGTGGAAACCGAGTGCCACTGGAAAGGGGTGTGGGGCTTGGGGGTGAAGTTAGAAATCGTCAGGTTAAAGTTGAGTCGCCTGCGGCCCTGGGTATTACATTCCTGCCGCAGCCAGCGAATCGTCTCGGCAATTCCCAAAACATCTACATCGGTTTCCCCCGGCAGGCCAATCATAAAGTAGAGCTTCACCTTATCCCAACCCTGTTCGTGGGCTGTTTTTACTCCCCGCAGCAGTTCGGCGTTGGTCAAGCCCTTGTTGATAATATCCCGCAGCCGCTGGGTCCCGGCTTCTGGGGCAAAGGTAAGCCCAGACTTGCGGGTGCCGCCAATGATATTGGCAATATCTTTATCAAAGCGATCCACCCGCTGGCTGGGTAAAGAAAGGGAAACATTTTCACTCTGGAGCCGGTTTTTAATCTCCATTCCCACCCCCGGCAAAGCCAGGTAGTCAGAACAGCTTAAAGAGAGCAGCGAGAACTCGTTGTAGCCCGTCTGCCGCATCCCCTGCTCAATGGTGTCTATCACCTGGTCCGGGTCCACATCCCGAGCCGGTCGGGTAAGCATTCCCGGTTGGCAAAAGCGACAGCCGCGAGTACAGCCCCGGCGGACTTCTACGGTTAAGCGATCGTGAACGGTCTGGACGTAGGGAACTAGACCCACAGAATAGGCAGGCATCGGGTCTGCCACCCGCCGTAAAATTCGAGCGGGGACTCCAGGACGGTTAGGATGCACCGAACCATCGGGGGCCATGGCATAGAACTGGGGCACGTAGACCCCTGGCACCTGGGCCAGATCTAGGAGACGATCTTCCCGGTTTAATCCAGCGGCTTTGGCTTCTTCTAGAACCAGACCAATCTCCGGTAGCAGTTCTTCTCCATCCCCTAGGGCAATGAAATCAAAAAAATCGGCGTAGGGCTCGGGGTTAGAGGTGGCGGTTTGACCCCCAGCGAAAATCAGAGGGTAGGCGGTATCGGCCTGGACTCGTTCCTGCCAGGTCAAGGGAATCCCCGCCAAGTCAAGCATTTCCAGGATATTTGTCGCCCCTAGCTCATAGCTGAGGCTAAAACCCAGGATGTCAAAGTCCGTTAAAGAGCAGCGGGACTCCACCGCAAACAGTGGCGTTTGGGTCTGACGCAGTTTAGCCGCCAGATCAGGAGCCGGGAGATAGGCGCGATCGCACAACTGCCGAGGCTGAGCATTCAAAATGTTGTAGAGAATAATATGCCCCAGATTAGAAGCCCCGACCTCGTAGACCTCTGGATAGGTGAGCACCCAGCGCACAGCGGCTGCATCCCAGGGCTTATGCGCCGACCCCTGCTCGTTTCCTAAATACCGGGCAGGCCGCGAAATTTCTGGGGTTAATAAGGTCTCAACTGCAACTGCCACAACAACTCACCGATAAAGATCTGAAGATTAATCTATGGCTCTACTATACCGAGTGTTCTAGACAGCGGTTAGAAGTGCATTTTGAGTTTCAGTCTCACCAACCCCAGCAATCTACCCCAGGAAGTGCCTTTGCTGCCTCAGCCAGCGTCATCATAGTTACTCAGACAGACAAATTTGTTGCAAGTGAGTCATTATGATTGGAACGATTAATAAACTGCCGCGATGGTTAATTTTAGAGCTGGCATTTCCCCTGGCGGTTTTAAATGGTTGGTTAGCGTTTGTCGGATTTCAGTATTTCCGCTCCTTGATTACTATTTTTGTGATAGCAGCTTTACTGGCTTTTGTCTTGAACTACCCTGCTCGTCTGCTTCAAGAACGGGGTATCAAGCGTAACTCCGCCATTTTGCTAATTTTTTTGCTGGCTTTGCTGATCGCGCTAACCTTTGCTGCCACCTTAGCGCCGGCCCTGCTAGAAGAACTGGAAGAATTTGCCGATCGCCTTCCTAGCTTGATCGAGTCCGCTAGCAATCAACTGCAGGCAGTTCATGCCTGGGCAGTGGCTCAAAATCTGCCCATTGACTTAAGCCGTATCACAACCCAGCTACAAAATCCCCTGCCAAGCGAGCTTCAGAACCTTCCTGACCAAATTCTTGTCTTTGCTCTGGATGCGGTGGATAGTCTTTTAGATGTGATTGTGACGCTCGTATTGACGTTTTATCTGTTGCTACATGGTGAGAACCTCTGGAATGGACTGTTTCAATGGCTACCGACTGAGCTTGGTTCCCAAGTACGCCAATCCTTGCAGCAGAATTTTCAAAACCACTTTATTGGTCAGGTGACTTTAGCAACTTTAATGGGGCTAGCCGTGACCACGGCGTTTTTACTTTTAAGGGTTCCCTTTGGCCTGATTTTTGGTTTAGGAATTGGAATCATGGTCCTGATTCCCTTTGGCGATGTCTTAGGCATTGGTTTGGTCACGCTGCTGGTGGGATTGCAGAATATCTGGCTGGGCGTTGAAGTGCTGATTGCTGCCCTGATCATTGACCAGATTGTTGACAATGGCATTGCCCCCCGCCTTTTAGGTAATTTGATTGGCTTAAATCCAGTCTGGGTAATTGTGGCGCTCCTGGTTGGGGCAAAAATTGGAGGAGTATTGGGTTTAATAATTGCGGTGCCTTTGGCCGGCTCGATCAAAAATATTGCTGATCATCTTCGGGTCTCGACAGCTGATTAAATTAGGGACAGCTTAGGTTTTCTTAGATATCTGTACCTGTTGGAAGATTCACCCCTAGTTGCTTGTGAAAGACTATCTGAAAAATGCACGCTAAAACAGCTCAACTGAGTTTCCCCGCGAGGGGGGAGTAGAATCTAAGCGACTCTTTCTGGCGATTTGGACGGTGCTTGGCTTTTTTATTGTTCTGGTGGCAGCATTTTTTTTCTGCTTCCAGAATGTGATTGTAAGAATTCTTTTTCATCAGCAGACGATTCTGGGCCTGTTCCAGACCGGCGGTTTTGTTGAACCCGCTTTGCCTAATTCATTTTTGCTGATGGCGATGCGAATGGTTTTGGTTGTGCCGCTGATGGCAGCTTTGGCATCCACCCTGTACCCACCCACCTGGAAAGAGATTGGTCAATTGGGGCAGGCAACCCAGCGATCGCTGCTGTGGCAATCCCTGGGTTGCGGCGGGCTAATGTTTCTGTACCTGGCGCTGTTGTACTTAGCGATCGGACTAATTCCAACCGGGATTGCCCTAACACTATTTTTCACCTACCCGGTGTTTACGGCAGTGTTTTCTTGGCGGCTCTTTGGCACTCAGCCATCGCTGTTTGGTTAGAGCGTGATGGCAATGATTTTAATCGGCAGTGCTTTGACTGTGCCCCAGGAAGGTCCTGCAATCAGCTCTAGTAGCTGGCTGGGGGTGAGTTTAGGGATTGCTTCAGGCGTAGCCTACGCCCTTTACACTGTCTATGCTCAAAAGAGTTTTGAGGCCCTACATCCGGTGCCCTTCACCTGGATTAGCTTTGCTACTACTCTTGTATTATCTGCCCTGAGCCTATTGGTTTGGGGAATGCCGGAAACTGACCTGGCCTGGACACCTCTATGGATCGGGGGCTTGTTGTCAGCTCTGGTAACTTTTGCTGGACACCTACTGAATAACTTTGGGATTCGGCGGATCGGGGCAACAACCGCTGCCATGATTGGGGCCAGTAATCCAGCGTTGACAGTGGTCCTGGCCTGGTTAACAATTCAAGAACAGCTCAAGGGCGTGCAGCTTTTGGGAGTGGTATTGGTGACACTGAGTGTGGTACTGCTTAGTCGGGAACGACAGGTTTCAGCGAGTAGATAGATCGCAATGAAAGATATTCTTAGAAAGTTTTTTCTATCTCTTCTGTTGCTGCCAACAGCGCCTCTTGCCCATCTCTGGTTTGGACAGGAATATAAAGGACCAGGTATGAACCAAATTGATGTTCTCTTGGTGACGGTTGCCTTTGGTGCAGGTACAACAGTTCTTTTTGCTTTGCTGACTGGCATATTAGGATTTATGGTCAGACGCAAGACCAGGACTGTAAAAATAGGGTGTGATATGGTTGTGTTCCTGGTGCTGCTGATTGTAAACATCGCTGCAGGGCTAACTGCGAAGGTAGTTTGAAGCATAACTACAGCCCTGGGTGAGCTACAGTAATCCTTACGCCAATGCCAGTCCCTTTCTACCTAGCGCTTCCCCTAGTCCTGTCTATTGCTACAGCAGGGAGCCCTTCTAGTCAGCATTTTCCCTTCCCATTCCTAGGGGCTAATGGGTCTGCTTCTGGTGATACAGGAATTGCTGCAGCCGATTTTTCTGGTGCTCAAGCCCACAGCTCTCAGTCCTCTTTTAAGATTATCTCTGAGAAGCCACCTAAAGAGATCGGCTCCCCAAGCTCGCTTCAACAGATGTTTGATCATCAAACTGTTGATCAACTTAAGCAGAATATTGAATCAAAACATCCCATTGCTTACTACTTCGTGGCGGTTAAGCTTTTTAAGCAGGACAAGGAGGAAGCTGTTTTCTGGTATTACCTTGGACAGCTACGCTATCGATATTACCTGGCAGCCAACCCGAATATTGATCCGACTGGAGACCCAGCTTTATTTGCTTCTCTTTCCTCGGTAGTCGGCACCCCTATAAATGAGTATGCGTTTGGGAACATCCAAAAGCTGGCTGCCACAATTGATCGGGTTTTAGCCTGGGATGAATGTCATGCCAATGGTTATACTTCCAAAGCAAAGCACCCTGCCGAACTTAAAACGGTGCGCAGGGGCTTAAAAGAGCTAAAAGAAAAGATCCTGCAGGATCAAGATCAGATTAGAAAGAAGCGATCACAAAGCGGTTTTGAAAACAGACCCTAGAGAAGCACAGTGTTTATTGTCTATGTGTTTTAGACGATTACCCCGGCTGCCTGAAACGTTGGCTCTAGGATATCAAGAGGCTTTTCGGTATTGTCTATACTACTCAAATAGGATTTAAATCTTTGGATTGTTAGATTTACTTAGAAGGTGCCCCAAACTTAGCCGGATCAAGAACGTAGTTACCATCAACGTAGGCTAAAACCTCAGTTCCGGCTTTATAGGTGATATTCTTTCCGCCGATAAGCAGAAATAAAGGTGTCAAAATAACCGTGGCGGCAATTACTCCTGCCGACAGCCCACCGCCAGAAGACTTCTCGGCTCGCAGTGGCACTCGTTCTCCGCTGGCTAAGGTAACTTGTTTGACCGCAATACTCAATTTACCTTTACGTCCAAGTACTTTGCCCCGTTTGACTTCAGTGACAATACCTGTGGCGATGGATCCCTTAGGAATTACAACCTTATCCCCGATTTGAATAGCTTCGCTCACTTCAAACTCGATCGGGTCATTTTCTTTAGCCGACTTGGAGGAGATGGTTTCGGTTGTTTTTAGCTTCAGGGGCATTCCATCTTCCAAGCCAAAAACTGCTGCGGGTTGACCAGCAGGAGGCAATGGTTTCTGAAAAGTTTGCTCAACTTGCGGTTGAGGGGGTAGCGGTTTTTGATAGGTTGGATTAGCCTGTGCGTTCGCGGAAGACTGAGCAAACATCAGCTCTGGACTAATCAGTAAACCGGCAAGCACAACAGTAAGTACTTTATGCTTAAACATCAATTTCCCCTACAAAATGAATATATTGCTCATTAGAGTTTAAACAGATTTTGAGAAAATCATGACCGTGGATTTACTGAACTTATAAAAGGAACTTTATCCGTTAAGTTATGATAGTCAGGCCAATCTAGACTTTCTCTGGCGAAAAGCTTCTTGAGGCATCCGGCTAGACCTAAAAGCCTTCGAAAATCTTATCAAACTATGGTTGAAGAAAAATAACAATTATTACTACTGGACAGTTGAGTTGTTTTTCAAATATAGGGATCTTGTAGAGCTTTGCTTGGCCCAAGGCATACCCATTATCCTCAAAGGTTAAGGAACTCTACTGCCAGCTCATTTGCAAGGAACTCATTAAGTATTTGTGCATCAGGTGTCAGAATTCAGAACCGGCAGCAGCATGGACAGGCCCTAACGCATAATAGAGGTTAAACTCCAACCAGTTGGGTTGTAGTTAGAACAGTCATGGTGAGGGTCTATCCCCTAATCAAATCACCCGGATAGTGAGATGAGTGATCTAAAGTGGTGCTACGCAGTTCTTGGGCTGGAGCCTGGTGCTTCCCAGCAAGAGGTGAACCAGGCCTATAAAGACTTGGCGTTTATCTGGCATCCCGATCGCGTTCCAAACGATAACCCCCGGCTGCAACAGAAGGCTCAGGAAAAGCTGCAAGAAATTAACCACGCTCGGGATCAGTTGCGATCGCGGCGATCCAGTATTCCAAACCAACGCCAACCTCAGCCTCAACGCGAACGCCAATCTCAGCCTCAACGCGAACGCCAACCTCAAACTTATCGACCTCAGCCCAGTTACCAGCCCAAGCCGAAACAGGCCACTCGGCAAACCAAGCTAGATAACCTTAGGGGTGCAGATTTGCGGGGTCAAGATTTAACCGGCAAAGACTTGAGCCATGCTGACTTAAGCCACGCCAATCTCAGCGACGCCTTTCTGCACGGGGTAAACTTTAGCGAAGCTAATCTATTTGGGGCCAATCTTTTCAGGGCTAATTTGCTCCAAGCCAACTTGTTTAGGGCCAATTTGGGCGAAGCCAACCTGATCTCCGCAGATTTGAGTGGTGCTGACCTGCGAGAGGCAGACCTTCGCGGGGCACGCATAAGGGTGGCAAAACGACTGCTGGTCAACCTCCGGGGAGCAAATCTCAAAGGGGCGATCATGCCCGATGGAACAGTCTATGACTAGCGCTATTTGAGCTTCACAGGTTTTGTTCTTTGCAGTGACCGCATCAGGACAACAAAGGACAAGAAGCGAGATCCGATAGTGCCACCCACTCAGCCTCAGTCTGTTCCACCCCAGGTCCAGCGAGGATTAGCCTGCTGCAGTCCTTTGTAAAGAATGATGGGAGTAAAGTTGTTTGCATCCCGCAGTCCAGTCATATCTAAGATGAAATAGGCTTTGCCCTCCAGTAATCGCATTCTTAGGTACGAATGCCCGTTGTAGGGCTGGGCATCAACCCGAGACATCCCGGCGGTCGCTCGACAGGCTTGGAATTGGGGTTTCAGCGTCCCAACCCATGTGACGCTAAAGGGGTCAGTCTGCAGGACTGAAATTTGAGAGGCGATCGCTTGCAGGGCAACCATGCCATCTGTTTGGTATCCACCCTCACGATAGGGCTTAGGGGTTTGATAAGCTGTCACTTTGTCTGGACAGCGGATCTGGTTAGGATTACTAGCTGGATGAACCTGCAACTCAATGGTACTGGCAACCGTAGGAGCCCCCACAAACGCAAAAATACCAAGGGGTAGGATTCTTAGAAACGTTGTGAATCGGTTCAAGCCCATCAGGGCCTCCAATCAAATGGTAAGGATCTGCTTCTCTGTTGCGCTTTAGTTTACTGGGGATGGGCCGAAACACCTCCCTCGGGGATGCCTTGGTTGTAAGAGCTAATAAGCCACGCACCTGCTGAATCAGGCACACCCTTCGATAAACTCAACCTCAGGAAGCTGGCCTGCTCGAAATCGGGTGACCTTTTGGCCATCTGTTTCAAAAATCAAGCGGTACTTCTGGTCGGCTGCATCTTTGGGCACAAACGTTAAATAGTGCCCCTTGGGAACATGCTTATGGGTACTCACCCTGAGCTGTTGAGGGTAGATAGCTTTGATGCGTGCTTCTGAGTCTCTAATCTTTGCCCCGCTGAGGGTTGTAATTTTCTGATTACTTAAGATATCAACCCTGGTAATGCGACCCTCTGTAACCATAAATTCCAGCCCCTTAGGACCGGTCTCTGGATTAGCATAACCACAGTTATCACCAACGCCTGCACCCGGCTTGAGGGTCATGGGGATA
>JBGTDP010000289.1:0-2014 GCA_041748255.1 Thermosynechococcaceae cyanobacterium
GCGGTGGCCTCCCTCTTGCCGGTAGCGAGCCCATTCTTGCAGTCCCTGACGCTGGGGAGAGAGAGCAACCATGAGAATCAGAAAAAACCCTATATTAATCATCATTAAGGCGATGAAGTTATCCAAAAACCAGTCCCCAGCTGGCTCCAAGCTGCCTGGATCCTGAAAGGTAAAGCCTAAAAGAATTACTTCAAAACAGACCACCAGTCCATCTGCTTAGTCAGACCGTGGGTCGAAAGAATTGGCTGAGGGGCATTCATCCTGCCAACCTAGCAGTTGGGCACTGAGAACTGCCAAATCTGTAAGCCTTCAAAGTCTTTTCTGCATCACTAAAGTAATCATTGATCCGAGGGTTCAAGCTAATTCAAGGTATCCTGAGGCTGATAATTCTCTATGAGCACAAATCATGGTGCTGATTAACTTGAATGGCGAGATCTCAACAACTGCCTCCATTTCAGTGTTGGATCGGAGCTTTTTGTACGGAGACAGTATCTACGAGGTTGTCCGAACTTTTAACGGCAAGACTTTTGCCCTGCAAGAACATTTAGATCGCCTGCGCCAGTCTGCTGCCTATTGTTATATTAATGTCCCCTGGAGTGATGCCCACATCCAAGCTGAAACTAAAAAAACCCTCCAGCAAGCTGCTTTTAGGGCAGCCTACGTGCGGATCGTTGTCACCCGAGGGGCAGAGCCAGAGATTAGCTTGCAACCTGGGCCTGACATACAACCAAGTCTGCTGATTATTGTGCGTGAAATCTCACCCGAGCCAGTTCTAGCTGAGCAGGGCGCTCGACTGAGCTTGATAGATCGGCTGCGAAATGACCAACAGGCTCTGAGTCCAGCCGCAAAGACCGGAAATTACTTAAATAATATTCTGGCCCAAATTGAGGCAACTCAAAAGGGCGTCGATGACGCTCTAATGCTAAATGCCAGGGGCGAGCTGACCGAGGCAACCACCAGTAATCTCTGGCTGGTTCAGGATGGAATGGTGCGCACCCCCGCGGTGGAAACCGGGATTTTGCATGGCATCACTCGCCATTTTCTCCTACAAATTCTGCAAGCGCATCAGATCCCCCACGAAGAAACAATCCTCAAACCCGCCGACCTCTCCCTAGCGGAAGAAGGCTTTTTGAGTTCTTCAGTGCGATTAATCATGCCGATCGCCCAGGTTGATGACTACCAGTTTCCCCAGTGTCCTGGAAAGCTGACTTACTTTCTCTGGCAGGCACTGCTCCAGGTGATGGATCAGCACACTCGCCAGTAGCGTCCTCAGCTTGTAAAGTTCTATGAGGTGAGTGCAACCTCCCGTAACCTCCCGAGGCCAAAAATGATAGGGTGAGGCTAACGAAATGATGTCGCCCTGCCGAAGTGAACACTATGAACGGATCTACTCCTACGCAGCAAGCCACTGATAAAAGCTTGGAAGCAATGCGTAAGTTCTCTGAGACCTATGCAAAGCGAACCGGAACCTATTTCTGTAGCGACTTGGGGACCACTGCCGTTGTAATCGAGGGGCTGGCAAAACACAAAGATGATTATGGCTCTCCCTTGTGCCCCTGTCGTCACTACGAAGATAAAGAGGCGGAAGTTGAAGCGGCCTTTTGGAATTGCCCCTGCGTGCCAATGCGGGAGCGCAAAGAGTGTCACTGTATGCTGTTCTTGACCCCAGACAATGCCTTTGTTGGAGATCAGCAAGAAATCACCTTTGAAGAAATTCGCACCGAAACTAACAAGTATTAACTTGAGGGCTCAAAATCACCTGCGATCGCCGCTATTTGGCTCAGGTTGTCAAAGTTTGCACTGCACGTCCTAGCGGGGGTCTGGGTTGCAAAGGCTTGGTAAGTCTGCTACTTTGATAAAGCACAAAAACGTGCGCCGGGATAGCTCAGTTGGTAGAGCAGAGGACTGAAAATCCTCGTGTCACCAGTTCAAGTCTGGTTCCTGGCATTCTCTAAAATGCTTACGACGCCCCTCTAGCCAGCACTTTGATTTGTTGTCTTAAGAGATGAATTAA
>JBGTDP010000290.1:0-8669 GCA_041748255.1 Thermosynechococcaceae cyanobacterium
TAATCGTGCAGCGCATGATAGAGGCGGGAAGTAGGAGTCATTGATCTTGCCGATTTGTGTGGTAACTTCTCAGCTTAAATCAAGCTCCGCTTCCCCTCTAGCTTTCGTTTCAAACTTCACTACTTTTGTCAGTCAAGCAGCATTCATTTCAGCCAATCCATCAAAAGTCAGAGAGATGAAGACAGTCATAACTGTCACTTCAGCGGCGACTTATCTCAGATAAAGCCTTTGGCCTGATAGGATTACAGCGGCATTCTTCAATAACTATATTTGCTCTTAAATGCGGTTAGCGCTGTAGACTAACCGCCCTTAGATTCTTCTTAATAAATATGCTCTCAGATAGATGGGTTATGCTAGTTAAACTTGATATTTTGTGAGTGTCGAAATATCAGTTTCAAAGTAGATTTAACACGGAGACACACATGGGAATTCTTATTTGGATTGTTGTCGGTCTGATTGCTGGAGCAATTGCCAAAGCAATTTATCCTGGGCATCAAGGTGGTGGAATTTTTGCAACGATCGCCTTGGGGATTTTAGGTTCCTTACTCGGCGGTTGGATTGGTAGTGCTATTTTTGGGGCTGGAACAGCGGCAGGCTCTTTGAGTATTGCTGGAATTGCTTTCGCCGTCTTGGGCGCGATCGTTCTTATTTTCATCTGGGGCTTGGTCACCAGCCGCACAGCTTAACTAACGCCTCAACCTTCCCTAGACTAAGCTTGGTTAAATCACCCTATCAGCCTCTTGTTTAGATAAAAAAGGCTCCTGATTAGGAGCCTTTTTTACTGGTTTACTCTCCCAATAATGCTTGATCTGGAGAAGGCTCTAGCCTTTGAACCAACTCCTCCTGGAGTCGATGGAGAACACTCCCCGGTTGCAGGTGGTTCAAGATAGTTTGAATTAAAGTGCTAGGGCCTAAAGGTCCCCAGGTACAGCCCTGCCTAAGATAGGTTTTCGCTGATCGTCCCACGACAAAACTACCATAGGCAGCCAAACCAGCCTGGGTGATCATTCCTCCGACAAGGCTAGTAATGCCAACCCCATCAGTTAGATGATTGACGCTTGCAAGCAAGCTGCTGCCCATCTCTCCTAGCAGTAAGAATCCTGCGCTCCATAGCAGTTTTTTGCCTAGTTTCCCAGCTTCGTGGCGAGTCATGGGGAGGCTGTAGAGGTTAGCTAGGCCCCGGACTAAGATTAAATCTGCTACAAGTACCCCAACCAGATCTAGGACCAAAAAAGGAGTTAGAGCAACGGCGATCGCTTTTATAGTGGTTACTTTCCAAGTCAGGGTCTGGGCCTGAGTTTCCTGGGCCTCCATCACAACTTTGGCACTGGCAACCACAGCCGCTTGAGCTTGAAATAGGGCATTGAGCGCCAACAGCGATCGCCCCTCTTGATTTAACAAAGCCAATAATCGCTGCTGAAGCTGTTCGACTTCGGGGGGGGACCTTTGCCACTCCTCAGTGATGCGGCCATCCGGCCACTCTACCCGCACCTGGGTAGGCAGCGGCTCGGCAGCGGTCATGATTACTTCCTCGGCACAGAGCTGTTGCAGGTGCTGATCCTTGAGCAGGGGTTCAATGCTCTGCTGGGTAAAATCAGCAAACAGATCCATTTTGTTTAAGATCAGCAACAGGGGCTTTTGAGCCGTTCGCAGCTCCCTAAGGGCTTGAGCTTCTGTCGTTGTCAGCTCACCGGCAATCACAAACAAAATTAAATCGGCTTGCTGGGCAATCGCTGTGGCAATTTGGGCTTGGGTCTCACCATTGACTTCATCTAGGCCAGGGGTGTCAATTAGCTCAAACTGCACCTTAGATTTAGTTGAATTGGGCCGCCATCGGGCTGAGCGGGGCCACTGGGTAACACCGTTGAGAGGTCCAGTTGGAAAGATCGGCTCCCCAAATAGAGCATTCAAAACCGCTGATTTCCCTCGACTGACCAAGCCAAAGGCGGCAATCTGAATCAATCCCTGATCAAGCTTATTTAGCATGGCCACCAACAGGTCCCGCTGCACCTGCAGGTCCGCTTGCAGGGGTTGAGAATAACCTTGATGCCACTCTAGCAGTTGCCCTAAGCTAGCGCGGGCCTGCTCAAAATCAGTTTCCTGCAGGTCTAGGAGCTCAACTGCAGATAGATCTGGACTAGAAGCAGGCAGCGGCGCAGAACTCAAAGCAAGGAAGGATGGGCTTGGCTGAGATTGGTTGTTGAGGCAGGCTTGGACCGCAGCCGCTCTAAAACTTGCTGGCTCAAAGCTTGCAGGGCTGAGCACTGCTGATTTTTCTGAAATACCTGGTTGAGAACTTGTTGAAGTCCTACTGGCGGCACTGTCTCTAGCTGAGAGTTAATCTCCAGGGCTTGAAAATATTCAATCAAACTTAAGCCAGCCAAACGCGTTAGGTAGGCAGAGCTTGCCCCCTGAATCAACCCCCCAGCCACATAGGTAATCGAGTTGCTCTTCAACAGAGAACCAAGGGTTTGGGTTGAAAACTCGACTAATCCTAACTTCAGCGTCAAGCCTGCTAAGGTTCCAGCCACTGTTTGAGCCTGGGATATGGAAATTTTTTGCTGATAGACAGCTCCAAGCTCCCGGACCATCTGACCGCTAATTGCTGCTGCTGCCAGTAAATCTAAGGCCGGAACCGGATTGGCAAACGTCGCCCCTGCGGCAATCCACTGATATCGGTCAATAATTGGGAGGGCCCGCTGCCGCCGAGATTGGTTTAAGGTTGATTGGGCTTCTGCCTTGAGGGCCAGGGCTTGCTGAAAGCTGCTTTGCAAAATCAACTGCCGGGACTCTTGGGCAACAATGCCGTTAAGCTGCAAGACCAATGAGCCAAGTTGGGGTGGGGAGGTCTCCTGCCATTCCTGAACTGAGCCATCGGCTTGGTGACGGCAAACTTTAATTGGGTTGGGCTGGGCTGCGATCGCCACCACGTCTGCAGCGCTAATAATCCCCTGAAGCCGGGCTTGAATTTGGTTTAACAGCAGCGATCGCTGAGACGGCAAATACTGATCCTGCTTGTTAAAAATTACCAACAACCGCTGACCTTGAGCAGCTAAGTCTTGAATTACTTGGTATTCCGGCTGAGTTAAATCTGCCTGTACAAGGAACAACACCAGATCGGCAAGTTTTGTAGTCTCAAGCTGCTCTGGGATTGCCTGCTCACCGACAAACAAACTCGGCGCTTCTACCAACCTACAGGGGCGGGGACTAGACCAGTCAGCCCCCAAAACTGCTCTCAGGGCAGACTTACCGACCCCTTTGCCTCCGATCAGGGTTAGAGCAATTTCTTGGCGATCTAAGTCTGCTTTCAGCTGCGATATCCTGGTTGCCAATTGAGTTGAAACCCCCTCACAATCAGGGGCTTCTGCTTGAAGCTGAGTTAGAGTTAGTTGCGTTTGATCCAGGACTTGCTCAACCACCTCAAGGGTGGCCTCCGACGGTGGCAACAAAACCTCTAGGGGTTGTTTTTTCCGTCCCCAGTAGGCAATCCCGCCCAAGGCAACCATTCCCAAAAAACCAAGGGTGCCTAATCCTGAATGGTCTAATCCCTGGCTAAGCAGGTTTAGCAGCCAGAGGACTGAGACTAGACCAACAGCACCAATCAGGAGTGAGGTTTGGGGTTTTGTAGGCATAATTTTAAGCGTAGCAGTCCTAGAGAACTACGGTGGCTGATTGTTAAAAAATTCAAAACTCACTTAAATTGTACCTAAGCAAAATCCCCGCAGGGCAATTACCTTACAGGGATTTGGCAGATATTTAAGAAGTGGCGGGGCATGGATTTGAACCATGGACCTTCGGGTTATGAGCCCGACGAGCTACCAGACTGCTCTACCCCGCGTCGTGTATTTGAGTATAGCGGTAAAGTAACTGAATTGGCAATTTTTGCAGCTCAACTGAGCTGCCAGCTGGCCTTGAGGCCCACCCCTGGGAAGAACTTCATAGAATATAAATATGACTGCCACCGATTTCAGTTCAACAGCCTCAACACCCGTTCAAAATGCCACCTTTGTCTTGATTGATGGGCACTCCCTGGCCTTCCGGTCCTACTTTGCCTTTGCCAGAGGTCGTGAGGGGGGATTACGAACCTCTACCGGGATTCCCACCAGTGTCTGCTACGGCTTTCTCAAGGCTTTACTAGAAGTCATGGCTGCAGAACAACCAGCTTATTTGGCCGTGGCCTTTGATTTGGGACTGCCAACCTTTCGCCATGACGCTGACAAAACCTACAAAGAAGGTCGGCCGGATACCCCTGAAGATTTCATTCCTGACCTAGAGAACTTAAAGCAGCTGCTGAGTGCCCTTAACATGCCGGTTTTAACGGCACCGGGGTATGAAGCCGATGATGTAATCGGCACCATGGCCAGGCGCGCTAGCAGTGCCGGTTGCCAAGTTAAAATCCTCAGCGGCGATCAGGACTTATTCCAATTAATCAACCCCGAGCAGGGGGTGAGTGTTTTGCATCTGAGCAACGCCTTTGTCAGGCCAGGGGCAGGACGGGGATCCCAGCCCTGGGAATTTGGCCCAGAACAAGTCCAGCAAAAATTGGGCATCTTACCCACTCAGGTGGTGGACTATAAGGCCCTGTGTGGAGATGCCTCGGATAATATCCCTGGGGTCAAGGGGATTGGTCCTAAGACTGCTGTGCAGTTATTGAGCCAGTATGGTTCCCTAGAACAAATCTATGCCTCCTTGGATCAGATTAAAGGCGCAGTCCGTCAGAGACTAGTGGATAGTAAGGACGCTGCTTTACACTCGCAGTACCTGGCCCAGATTGCTTTAAATGTGCCCCTGGAGGTTGATTTAGCAGCGTGTCAGTTAAAGGGGTTTGATACCAATGCCCTGGTGCCAATCTTAGAAAAGCTAGAACTCAAGTCTTTTTTGGCCCAGATTAGCCAGTTACAGCAAACCTTTGGCGGCCCTGAAATCAGTGCTGCTGGTTCCAAGCCACCAGACTCAGCAGGACCATTAGAGATTGAAGATAAAGACCTGTGGTTCTTTACCGCTGCCGAAACCGAGGCAGCGCAATTATTACCAGAAATTACTATTTCACCCCAAGTGATTGATACCCCAGCCGCGCTCACGGCCCTGGTTGAAAGACTGCACACCTGCACAGATCCAGCCACGCCAGTTGCCTGGGACACGGAAACAGATTCTCTAGTGCCCATGGATGCCAATTTAGTTGGGATTGGCTGCTGCTGGGACTCGGAAGAGATTGCCTATATCCCCTTGGGGCATCGGAGTGGGGGCAATTTAGATCGAGCCGTGGTTCTCTCAGCCCTGCGGCCAATTTTAGAAGACCCCGGTTATCCCAAGGTCTTGCAAAATGCCAAATTTGATCGGCTGGTGTTTCATTTTCAAGGGATTGAACTGGCAGGGGTTGTGTTTGACACGATGCTGGCAAGTTATATCCTCAATCCAGAGGGCAGTCATAATTTGGCAGAGCTATCTCGCCGCTATCTAGGGGTCACAGCCAAAAGCTACAGCGATTTGGTTAAAAAAGGCCAGACGATGGCTGATCTAGAAGTTCAAACCGTTGCTGATTACTGTGGGATGGATGTCTATGGCACCTTTCATCTGGTTGCCAAGCTGCGGGCCGAGTTAGACTCCTTGCCCAGGCTACAACGCTTGTTATTAGAGGTTGAGCAACCCCTAGAGCCAGTACTGGCTTTGATGGAAGCGACGGGGGTGCGAATTAACCAGGCTTATTTGCAAGAACTATCCCAGTCCTTAGAAACAGACCTGCAAGCGATCGAAGCCAATGCCTATCAGGCCGCGGCAGAGGAATTTAATCTCGGCTCTCCCAAGCAGTTAAGTGAGATTTTGTTTGAGAAGCTCAATCTAGATCGCAAGAAGTCCCGCAAAACCAAGCTGGGCTATTCAACCGATGCCGCCACTTTAGAAAAACTGCGCGGTGATCATCCCCTGGTAGATGCAATTTTAGAGTACCGCACCCTGGCAAAACTTAAGTCTACCTACGTCGATGCCCTGCCAGCTCTGGTTCATCCGCAAACTCAGCGCGTTCACACCGATTTTAACCAGGCGATTACCTCCACGGGTAGGCTTTCTTCCTCAAATCCCAACCTGCAAAATATTCCGATCCGGACTGATTTTAGCCGCAGAATTCGGGCGGCTTTTATTCCAGAATCGGATTGGCTGTTGGTGACTGCCGACTATTCGCAGATTGAGTTGCGAATTTTGGCCCACCTCAGTCAGGAGCCGCAGCTGGTCAATGCTTACCAACGTCAAGAAGATGTTCATACTTTAACGGCCAAGCTTTTACTCGAAAAGTCTTTAATTAGCCCCCAAGAGCGGCGGCTGGCAAAAATCATTAACTTTGGGGTGATCTATGGGATGGGGGCCCAACGCTTTGCCCGAGAAGCAGGGGTGGGTTTCACCATGGCCAAGCAGTTTATTGAGCGCTTTTATGAGCGCTATCCGGGGGTGTTTACCTATCTCAAGCGCATGGAGCAGCAAGCGATCGCTCAAGGATATGTAGAAACCATTCAAGGCCGCCGTCGCTACTTTAACTTTGAGAGCCCTAGCCTCAAGCAGTTGCGCGGTCAGCCAATCCAGGAAATTGCCGATCTAGATACGGGGGAGCTAAGGATCAGCCAGTACGATCGCGGTCTATTGCGAGCTGCCGCCAATGCCCCTATCCAGGGCTCCAGTGCTGACATTATTAAAATTGCCATGATCAAATTGCACCAGATTTTGCACCCTTACCAGGCCCGCCTGCTGTTGCAAGTTCACGATGAACTGGTGTTTGAAATTCCCCCCGGCGAGTGGCAGACTTTGCGGCCTGAGATTTTAGCGGCGATGGAGAATGCTGTTTCTTTGAGTATTCCCTTGGTGGTCGAAATTCATTCTGGCAATAATTGGATGGATGCCAAGTAAGTGCTAAATACTTCTCCTGAAGATGTGCATCCAGTAACTAGGATTACGGATTCATTCCAGTGACTTTGATAGATTAGCGTTACCATCCAACCTTTTTAAGGAAGTAGGTCCCCGTGAGCTCAGCCCATATTCAAATTACAGAAGGTAATCCTCACCTACGTTCTCTGCTGGGTTGGCACTTACAGCAAGCGGGGTACTCGGTTCATTTAACAGCCAACCTGCATCAAGCCCGGGAAATGTTTCAAAACCAGCAGCCAGAGCTGGTGATCATTGACTCAGACTTACCGGATGGCAGTGGCGTGGAGTTTTGCCGCTGGCTACGGCGACAGCAGCAGGCCATTGTCTTTATGCTATCTGCTCGCAGTAACGAGGCAGATATTGTCGCCGGTCTTAAAGCCGGCGCTGATGATTACTTAACCAAGCCCTTTGGGATGCAGGAATTTTTAGCCAGAGTTGAAGTCCTCGTGCGGCGCAGCCAACCGATTTCCTCTGCCCATATCAAGTATGGGGAACTAAAGATTGACTTAGTTCAGCGGCGGGTGCATTTCCACGCGGAGCTGATTGAGTTAACCCCCCAGGAATTTAGTTTACTGTACGTGCTGGCCCAATCGGGGGGAACCCCGCTGAGTCGGATGGAGCTCCTCCGCCAAGCCTGGCCGGACTCTATCGATAATCCCCGAACCGTAGACACTCATATTTTGTCTCTGCGCAAAAAAGTGGAGCTAGATCCTCAACAACCCCATCTCATTCAAACCGTTCGCAATGTTGGCTATCGATTGAATCTAGAAAGTTTAGACTCCTCTCCGCGTAATCCTAGCTCGATTGCCAGTCCTGCTTTTGCTGCCAAAACCCATCAAGGGCAAGAACAGCCACTTCCGGCTAGCTCCATTCGTTAGTGATTAATTGTTCTTGCTGCCTAAAGCTCAGTCGCAGTTGCTCCCAATCTAAAGCCGTGGTCTTAGTATTTTGAACCACAACTCCCTGCTGTAGCTGCACTACGCGATCGCAGACCTGGCGAACCAGATCTAGTTGATGGGAGGCCAGGATCAAGGTGGTTTGGGGGTATTGGGCAAACACTTCAATTAGGTGCTCAATCCGACCAGTATCCAGGGCCGAGGTGGGTTCATCTAAAAGCAAAATCTCAGGGTTGGGTCCTAAAGCTCTGGCAATCGCCACCAGTTGTCGCTGCCCTACCGAAAGCTGAATTTCGCTGCGCCCCAGCCAGTCCCTGGGCAGCTGAAATTGGTTGATTAAAGCCTCTAGGCGCTGATCAATCGTGGTTGGGGGAAGCCCCCGCAGCCTCAGGGGATAGGTCAACGCCTCTTGCACCGTCATCCCTAGCAACCTTGGTTCTTGGGGCACCAACATCACTCGCTGGCGAAGCTTTAAACTGGGTAGCTTTTGAATGGCTTGACCCTGTAGATAAATCGTGCCGGAGGTGGGTTCACTTAAGCGATTCAGCAGCCGCAGTAAAGAGGTTTTACCGGACCCGGAAGGACCGACAATCCCCCAGCGATCGCCAGGATAAACCGCTAAGGAAATATCCTTGAGCAGAAAGTGCAGTCCCCGGCCATCGGTCAGACTGACCTGCTCTAGTTGCAATTGAGGGGTGTTGACGCTACTCAAAATGGCAGCTCCTGGCAGCTTAGCTTACTAGGCTAGCGTATCCAAGCGGAGCATCCAAAGCATCCAGCCATCAAACCCAAACAATAGCAAGGTAAATCCCAATAGAATCCCGTACATCCAGGGCTGGGCTAGGGGGCGAACCGCACTGG
>JBGTDP010000291.1:0-28565 GCA_041748255.1 Thermosynechococcaceae cyanobacterium
CGCGCCATTTCAAGAAAGCTGCTCATATTGGCCCCTGGACGGCGGCGATCGCCAAAGTTAGAAAACTCACGATAACTAGTAACTTTGGGTTTTGCCAGGTTAAAGGCGTTTGCCGTTGCTGCAGTCTGGGAAGATTTCTGGGTCGCTGAGCCATTTTTAGCAGCCCCCTGGGCTTTTGTCTGTCCTTGCGCTGCTGATTCTGGCTTCTTCTGGGTAGCAGTTGCTTTGGCCTTGTCGGCAGGAGTATACCCTCGGGCTTCGTCCCCTTCTAAGAAAAATTCCTTGACTTTTTGGGTCGTTTCTTCCGCGACTTGCGACGTGGTTTCTGCAACTTGGGAGGTTTTTTCTGCCAACTGATTGGCTGCAGCATCTAGATCAAAGCCTTTTGATTGGGCAGCAGCCTTAGCTTGATCCAGCTTGTCTGAGGTTGCCTCAGCGGCGGCGGGGAGTTCTTTTTTCGCACTGGAAAAGATCCCTTGGATAAAGCCCAGAATACTGTTAAACAAATTCTTGATAAACCGAAGCATATAAAGTTCCTCCTAGTTCTCCCAAGTCATCTTTTCGGAATTAAGCTACACCTGGGAGATTGTTGACTGAAAAATTATCGACGACAGATTCAAACTTGCACAACTTGCAGCTAGTTCAAAAGTGACCCAGGCAACATTAAGCATTGGGGATCTGTCACTACAAATTATGGATTTTCCTGGGTGAACATGCAAGCACTGTTGACATTCTTCTTAAATGTCGGTTGAATCAGCAGCTGCTAATCAGAAAACCTGTTCAAGTCGGCGGAAATCCCTTTCAACCTCTGTCCACAGCGATCGATTATGGGGATCGGTGCGGAGGGCCTTTTTAAGATAAATCCGGGCTTTCTCCAGTTGTTTTTCCCCAATCAGGTGACGGCCCCACTGCTGATAGGTCACCGCTTGCCATTGCCGAATCTCTGGGTCCTGGGGAAAGCGTTGGGCTAGACCTTCCACAAGGGCTGTGGCGCGGGCAAACCGCTTGAACTTGAGTAAATCCTGCAACTGTCGGTAGGAGTTTTGTTTGAGGTCATCGCTAGGGGAAGCCTGGTTCTGACTGGCAGCCTGTTTGCGGGTAACTTTTGTTCGAGGCTGTGGGCTTCCTGACTGGGCAGACTCAGGGGATCTTTGGCGCGGCCTTTGAGCCTTCTGGGATGGTTGGGTTGGCGCTGCTAAGGATGCTGGTGAAGCAGACGGCGGTTGCACCACGTCTAGGAGAAACTTGTAGGCTCGGGTAATCTCAACAAATTTTTCCTGGGCCTGATGCTGGGATGCGATTGATTTTGGGCGATCGCCAGAATTGGCATCAGGATGATACTGCCTGGCCAGCCGTCGATAGGCAGTTTTGATTTCATCCAGTCCCGCCTCAGGATTGAGTCCCAGGAGTCGATAGCACTCAGCAGTGTTCATGGGTCGCAGCAGTAGGCAATGTGGCAGAATCCTGGTGGTCAAGATCCTGCCAGAAGTACAGCTAGTAAAGCTTGTCGTGATCTTCCCAACAAGGCAGAGAGATCTGAATCAGTTCCTCAAGCTGCCCGATCTTCAATCACCCGGTCAATCAAGCCATAGTCTTTTGATTCCTCTGCTGACATAAAAAAGTCCCGATCCATATCTTTTTCAATTTTTGCCAGGACCTGACCCGTATTGTCGGCATAAATTTGATTGAGCTGCTTGCGAATCCGGAGAATTTCTCGGGCTTCGATTTCAATATCAGAGGCCTGACCGCGTGTACCCCCTGACGGTTGGTGAATCATAATTCGGGAGTGGGGCAGGGCCAATCGCTTGCCCTTAGCACCGGCTGCGAGGAGAAATGAACCCATCGAAGCCGCCAATCCTACGCAGATCGTGACCACATCAGACTTGATGTGTTGCATGGTGTCATAGATTGCCATCCCTGCTGTCACCGAGCCACCAGGGGAGTTGATGTAAAGCACAATGTCTTTGCCCGGATCATCAGAATCCAGATAAAGCATGACGGCGACAATTTGATTGGCAATCTCGTCATCTACTTCTTTGCCTAGAAAAATGATCCGCTCCCGGTAGAGGCGGTTATAGATGTCAATCCACTGTGTATAAGTCTCCCCCGGCATCCGGTAGGGAACTTTGGGTACCCCAATTGGCATAATAGACTCCGTTTATGAATGTGTGTATTGCTTTGGCATCAAGCCTTCGTTAAACCTGTAAAAGGTGAATGAGGCTGGATCAAATAGCCCCAGCAGGCAGCGGGGCAGCTAAATCTTCCCGTTCCAGGACTCGGTCAATCAATCCGTACTCTACGGACTGTTGGGGTGTGATGTAGAATAGGCGATCCATATCCTTCTCAATTTTTTCGATAGTCTGGCCGGTGTTACGAGCCAAAATTTTAACCATGGTTGCCTTGTTATCCAGAACTTCCTTGGCCCGAATTTGAATGTCAGAGGCTTGCCCCCTGGCATAGCTCTTGGACTGGTGAAGGACAATCGTGGCATTGGGGAGACTGGCTCGACAGCCCTTAGTGCCAGCGGACAAGAGCATGGCTGCCATCCCCATGGCTGAGCCAATGCAAATCGTGTGCACCGGCGGCTTGATATAGCTAATCGTGTCACAGATAGCAAAGGCTTCAGTCTCAAATCCCACTGGCTCACCATCGTAGTGAGAAGTGCCGGTTGAGTTGATGTAGATCTTGATTGGTTTTTCTGGATCGTCGTACTGCAGGTATAAAAGCTCAGCAATAATCAACTCTGTTACTGCCGAAACCAGGGGCATACCCAAATAGACAATGCGCTCATTGAGAAGCAACGACGGTAAATCGGGCGGCGGAGTCCGAAAATTAGCATCCCCATAGTAGGGAGATTGAGCAGACTGGATCGGTGATTTCATCGCGTAGAATTGCCTGAGGTAGACGACGCTATTTTTTTCATAGTAGCGCGGGCGCCCGCTGGTGCGGAGCAACGGCCCTATACTAGAGGTCTATACGATAGCTGCTCAAGACCGACGGTATGGCATCCATTTGTGAGTTACATCAACAATTAATCCGCAAAGAACGCTCAAGCGTAGAAATTACCCAAGAAGCCCTGGACCGGATTCAGGCTCTAGAGCCTAAACTTCATAGTTTTCTATGTGTCACTGCCGAAGCTGCGTTGGCCCAGGCCCGCCAGGTGGATGCCCAAATTGCGGCTGGAGAAAACATAGGTCTGTTGGCAGGGTTACCGATCGGCATTAAGGATAACCTCTGCACCAAGGGCATTCCGACAACCTGCGCCTCTCAAATCCTGGCCGGATTTTTGCCCCCCTACGAATCAACGGTGACCCAAAATCTCCAGAAGGCCGGGGCCGTGATGGTGGGTAAAACCAACCTGGATGAGTTTGCCATGGGCAGTTCTACTGAGAACTCTGCCTTTCAGGTCACTGCCAACCCCTGGGATACCTCCCGGGTGCCGGGGGGGTCCTCTGGGGGGTCGGCTGCTGCCGTGGCCGCTGAGGAATGTACGGTTGCCCTGGGGTCAGATACGGGCGGTTCGATTCGCCAACCGGCTGCTTTTTGTGGCGTGGTAGGACTTAAGCCTACCTACGGCCTGGTCTCCCGCTATGGCCTGGTGGCCTACGCTTCTTCCCTCGATCAAATTGGGCCTTTGGCTCGCACAGTAGAGGATACGGCGATTTTATTAGGGGCGATCGCTGGTTATGATCCCAAGGACTCCACCAGTCTCAAGGTTGAAGTTCCTGACTATACTCAGTTTCTGGTGCCTGATCTCAAGGGCAAGCGAATTGGGGTGATCGCAGAAACCTTTGGTCAAGGGATTGATCCAACGGTTGAGAAAGCCGTTCGTCAAGCTCTGCAGCAATTTCAAGGCCTGGGGGCAGAAGTCGTCGAGGTTTCCTGTCCTCGATTCCGCTACGGGTTACCGACCTACTACATTATTGCCCCGTCTGAAGCCTCAGCAAATCTAGCCCGCTACGACGGCGTCAAGTATGGTTTCCGGGCTGAGAATGAGGAGAATTTACTGGAAATGTATCGGCAGACCCGAGCTGAGGGCTTTGGCGATGAGGTCAAACGTCGGATCATGATTGGCACCTATGCTCTCTCTGCCGGTTACTACGATGCCTATTACCTCAAGGCTCAAAAAGTTAGAACCTTAATCAAACAAGATTTTGAGCAGGCATTCGAGCAGGTGGATGTGCTGATTAGCCCAACCACCCCCACCACAGCCTTTAAAGCTGGGGAAAAAACCGCCGATCCCTTAAGCATGTATTTATCTGACCTGATGACCATCCCGCTTAATCTTGCCGGTCTACCCGGCCTCAGTCTGCCCTGTGGTTTTGATCAGCAGGGTTTACCGATTGGCATCCAAATTACTGGCAATGTCCTGCGCGAAGATCTACTGCTGCAGGTTGCCTATGCCTACGAGCAGGCCACAACTTGGCATCAACAGCGGCCCAAGTTAGAGGCTTAAGCCAAGGATTATAGAAGGGATATATAAGCGATAGCAAGGGAAATTCATTCAAGCTAGACAACAATCTCCGAGCAGCACCAGCCGAGGGAAGTTTTCATCTTACTAACACCCGCGAGAGAGGAAGTTTAAAGCAGTTTTCTGTAAAAAGACTTCTGTGAATAGAATAGCTGTATTTGGTAATGCTGGAGGCGGTAAGTCTACGCTCAGCAAACGTTTAGCAGAAATAACCGGCCTGCATCTGGTGGCGTTGGACCTGCTCAAGTACAAACCCGGTGGTGGCGAAGTTCCGCATGAAGAGTATAAAGCGGTCCATGATCAGCTTCTTCAGCAAGACCAGTGGATTGTGGATAGATTCGGGTCACTGAATAATGATGTGAAGAATTTCTACCAAGCTGTCGAAATAGAAATAGCGAAATCCAAATTAGCAACTTGAAAGTAAAGGCTCTGGACTCAGGCGCGCTAGAAGTTGCTTCAGAACCAGGACCGTCCAGTTAATATCCGCGACTGTGGTATCTCGACCCAGGGTCAGCCGAATGCCTCCCATCGCCTGGAGATCGCTATAGCCCATTGCCAGCAAAATTGGACTGGGGCTGAGTTTGCCGCTGTGACAAGCAGACCCAGCACTGATCCCAATTCCGGCCAGGTTCATTTGCCGGACTAAGGTTTTACCTGTCAACTCTGGGGTAACCTGTCGCAGACAAAGACTGACATGGTGAGGGAGGCGATCCCTGAGGTCTCCTGTGGGACATAATTCAGGGCTATCCGCCAGGTGGGCAAACAAGCGATCGCGCAGCTGGCTTAGCCGGAGGGTCTCCGTCGCTAGTTCCGCTGCTGCCAGTTCCGCCGCCACCCCAAATCCGGCAATATTGGGGACTGCCTGGGTTCCCGATCGCAGCTGAAATTCCTGGCCCCCACCCCCTAACAAGGGCACTAACTCTACTCCTGGTCGAATATAAAGGGCTCCGGCCCCCTGGGGTCCGTAGAGCTTGTGGCTAGAAATTGAAACCAGATCCACGGGCAAGGTGGATAGATCCAGGTCCAGGCGACCGGCCACCTGGACCGCATCGGTGTGGAACAGGGCTCCATGGGCCTGGGCGATCGCCCCCAGGGTTTGAATCGGTTGCAGAGTCCCAACTTCACTTTGACCGTAGATCACCGACACCAGCACGGTATTGGGTTGTAGGGCTGCCTGCAGATCGAGGGGATTGACCTGTCCCTGGACATTCACCGGTAGGCGGGTGACTTGCCAGCCTTGCTGCTCTAGAAACCGGACTGGCTCAGAGACGGCTGAGTGCTCCACTTGGGAAATAATGATGTGTTGAGGACTCGGAAACTGACGCGCCACCCCCATCACTGCTAGATTGTCGGCCTCTGTGCCCCCAGCTGTAAACACAATCGCTTCGGCAGGAGCCTTGAGCAGACTGGCAACCTGCATCCGGGCCTGCTCGACCACCGTCGCTGCCCGTTGCCCCCACTCATGCAAACTTGAGGGATTTCCCCATTGCTGCGCTAAGACTGCTTGCATCGCAGCGATCGCTTCTGGGCGCGGCGGGGTTGTAGCACTGTAGTCCAGATAGATCTGCATGGTGTAAGTCAAAAAAGTCTTGCTTGCTTCTAGTCTGACATCTTTTCTAAGCAATCCTTCTGGCGGATCTATTTGCCGGGAATGGCGCTAGACTGAGCTGTAGCAAAATCGCCCATCACCGCCCCTTTGCCGGAGTACAACATCCATGAACTCTGTGTGGCAACAATTAACCCTGATGCACCTGTCCTTTCCCCGCTGGCGACGCTCAAGTTACGTGGGGCACCTGATGGGGCTTGTGAGCCCCTGGGGACGGGGTAGTTGGTTGGTGCAGTCGGGAACAGAGCTTAGTGGGCTGCTGATTGCCTTAGTCCTAATCGTTGGGCCTTTTGTCTCCACTGGCCTAATTGGGTTGCTGTTGTTTGCTGGGGCTGGGTTATGGATGTTTCTCACCCTGGCCGAGGACCCAGACAAGTTCGGTGGTCCCACCCCAATTCATTTATTGGTTTTCCTGTATTGGGCAATTGCCTCCGTGGCCACGGTGCTCTCACCGGTTAAAACTGAAGCCTTGAAGGGCTGGGGAAAGTTAAGCCTCTATCTATTAGCCTTTGCCTTAATTGAACGGGTGGTGCGATCACCGCGGTGGCGCTCCTGGTTAATCACGATTTATCTCCACGTTGCCCTAGTCGTCAGTGCCTACGGGTTACGGCAGTGGTTTTTTGGGGCTGATGCCCTGGCAACCTGGGTAGATCCAGAATCTGCCACAGCCACGGTTACACGGGTTTACAGCTATTTGGGCAATCCCAACTTGCTGGCTGCCTATCTGCTTCCGGCCATCCCCTTAAGTTTGGGAGCTTGTTTTACCTGGCGAGGTTGGCTGCCCAAACTATTGGGAGCAACCCTATTTATTTTAAATTCTGCCTGCTTGATCTTGAGCAGCAGTCGCGGCGGCTGGATTGGTTGGGTCGTTGAGATATTTGTCTGCTCGCTGCTGCTGTTGTACTGGTGGCTGCCCCATCTGCCGAGGTTTTGGCGCATCTGGACCTTCCCGATTGTTTTAGGCGGATTGGCCGGAATTTTATTTCTGGGAATTTTGTTTGTGGAACCGCTGCGCGATCGCGTTTTGAGTATCTTTGCGGGCCGCAAAGACAGTAGCAATAATTTCCGCTTAAATGTATGGGCAGCGGCCCTAGACATGATCCGCGATCGCCCGATTATTGGGATTGGACCTGGGAACGATGCCTTTAACCGCATCTATCCCCTCTTCCAGCGACCAAATTTTTCCGCTTTAAGTGCCTACTCTATTTATCTAGACATTGCCGTAGAAACCGGCCTGATTGGGATTGCTGGTTTTCTCTGGCTGTTGCTGGTCATTTTCCAACGGAGTTGGTTGCAGATTCAGCAGTTCCGGCAGCACAATAGCCGGGAGATTTTTTGGCTGATTGCAGCAGTGGCGGCGGTTATGGGGCTACTGGCCCATGGTTTGGTAGATACGGTCTGGTCTCGACCTCAGGTGAATACCCTTTGGTGGTTTATGGTTGCGATCATTGCCAGCTACAGCCGCCTGATCAAACCCCAGCCTCAGTCCGAATAGCGGCTTTTCATGGCCCGTTCCATTTCACGCTTGTCCTGGCGGGCTTTTAGATCTGCCCGCTTATCGTATAATTTTTTGCCCTGGGCTAAACCTAGGCTGACCTTAATCCAGCCCCCCTTGAGATACAGCTTTAGGGGCACCAGGGTCAGTCCTCTTTGTTCCACCTTGCCGATCAGTTTGCGGATCTCCTGGCGGTGCAGCAGCAATTTCCGGGTTCGGCGAGGATCGTGGTTAAAGACTTGACTGGCAGTTTGATGGGGGGAAATATGCACATTCAACAGCAGCACTTCCCCATTCCGCAGGCGGGCAAATCCATCCCGGAGATTCACCTTCCCAGCCCGAATTGACTTGACCTCCGTCCCTGTCAAGGCAATTCCAGCTTCAAACACCTCTAAAATCTCATAGAGATGCCGGGCTTGGCGATTATCACTGATAATTTTGTAGTTATCACTCATATCTCAACTGTACTACCCTAATTCCCTGGCTTGGGCGGTTGCTAGCGCCTGTATCGATTCCCTGGATGAAAACCTAGCATCCGGAAGCAATATAAAATGATTTTTGATATTCCTAAAACCCCAGAGGTTGATATGAGCTTGGCAGTAATTAAGTTTTCTTCAGAGGACTGTGGGATTTGTCACAAAATGTCTTTCTATGACCAAAAGGTGGCTGAGGAGCTGGGTTTAGAGTTTATTGATGTCAAGATGCAAGATACCCAAACCTATAAAAAATACCGCAAAATTCTCCTCAAGCAGTATCCTGACAAGGCCCAAATGGGATGGCCGACCTACTTGGTTTGGGACCCACAAACAGAGACTGATATTCTGGGGGAAGTTAAAGGTGGCCATCCCAAGGGAGAGTTTAGAAATCGGCTGCGGGCAATTGTCCAGGATTAGCCGCTGAGACCATGGCGCGACCCAAACTCATTCAGAAATTCCCCAAGCGTTGGTATGAAAAAACCGCAGCCCTGATTGCTCTAGTGAATCTGGGGTTAGTGTTCTTCAACCTGAGCTATGTTCCCCTGCGCGACTTTTATTTGCGGGAGGCTCGCTTCCTTGTCCCCGTTTATGACCCAATTAAGGGCATTGAACCCCACCGAGACACCCAACGGTATTTAGCCACGGTCAACCAACTGGAGCGCCAGCTAGGGCAATCCGGTTCCCAGGGACCTCAGGTCAGCGAACTTCTGGCGGATTTACGCGACCAAAGCGTCGCCATGATCGATCAAAATCCTTTTGAAATTGCCAACAAATCCGGCACCCTCGAAAAAATCAAAAACCGGATGCGCCAGCAGCTAGGCGAAGAATCAGCCAAGCAAGCCTTTCGGCGTTTCTGGAGCCAGTCTCAACTCACCTCAGATCAGGGAACCCAGTCACTGGAATTTTTCAACAGAGAAATTCGGCCCTTAATGGCCACTAACTTCTACCGGGGCACGGGAGAGAATGGTGCGTTTATCGATCGCTTTTGGCGGATTGATTTGGTTTTTATGGCTTTTTTTGCCGTAGAGTTTCTGATCCGCACGTTTTACTTGCATCGGCGGCATCGGGGCACCAGCTGGCTAGATACAATGTTCTGGCGCTGGTATGATTTGTTCCTCTTGTTGCCCTTCTGGCGCTGGCTACGAATTATTCCGGTGACAATTCGCCTGCACCAGGTCAGGTGGTTGCGCCTAGATCGAGTCCAGGCCCAGCTCAACCACAGCATTGCTGCCAGCCTGGCGGCTGAAGTCACAGATATGGTCTTCGTTAGCCTGATCAATCAGGTCAAAAGTTCAATTGGCAAAGGCGAACTTGCTGACTTGTTCTCCCAATCCCGGCAGTATGTTGAGATTAATGACGTGAATGAGCTCGAAGCGATCGCCAGTCGCCTGCTGCACCTGAGTGTCTACAACGTCTATCCTAAAATTCAAGCTGACCTTGAGGCCCTGCTGAGCCACACCATTGCCAATGCGATCAGCCAAACGGCGGTCTATCGTCGCCTGCAATACCTCCCAGCTATGGGCGCTTTACCTACAGAGCTGGGTCAACAGCTTGCTCCCCAGCTTTCCCAGGGAGCCTACAATACCCTCACCAATTCCCTAGAAGATCACCAAGGCGGGCAGTTGCTGGCCAATCTAACCCAACACTTTGGGCAGGCCTTTGGGACAGAACTGCAAAAGGCCGAAACTCTCCAGGAAATTCAGGCGTTGCTGCTGGCCCTGTTAGAAGAAGTCAAGCTCACCTACCTCCAGCACTCAACCGCAGAAGATCTTGACCAAACCCTCTCCGAAGTTGCCCAGATTTACCAGGTGGCCCACAAACCAGGAAATTCAGGCGCTGCTGCCCCAGGGATGGGCAAAATAAAATTGCGACCACCACAAAGATTCCTACGCTAAACTAGCATTAGCCTTTTGTGGCCCCCAGGGCTAGCAAGAGGTCTCATTTCTTCAGGAGTGGGTGCTTGCCCACTTTTTTTATTGCCATGCTTTGATCCTGGCCGATGACCCATCCCTTAATTCCCGAAATTATTACCCTGGCAACGCCAGTGGCCCAGACCCTAGACCTGGAAGTCGTCGGGGCTATTTTACATACCCACCAAGCTCCTCCGATCCTGCGGGTGGACATTCGCAATCCTAAAACAGACACCAGCTTAGAAGATTGCGAACGGATGAGTCAGGCCTTTGACCCGGTGCTGGAGTCCTCTAACCTGATCCCGGATGCCTACGTACTGGAGATCTCCAGTCCGGGGGTTTCAGAGACGCTGGCCAGCGATCGCGACTTTATTTCCTTTAAGAGCTTCACGGTAAAAGTCCAAACTCAGGAGCCCTATAAGGGGCAGCAGGAATGGCTAGGTCAACTAATCCGCCGGGATCAAGCTGCGGTTCACCTGAGTCAAAAGGGTCGGGCGATCGCGATTCCCCGAGCACTGATTACCCACGTCCAACTGATTGACCAGGATTAGCCGGACTTTTTCATCCAAAGCTTTCCCTTCGCGATTTAGTTTCCTCACCACGGAGTTTGTCTTATGTCAATGGTTCACCTACCCGGCCTCAGGGAGATGATGAGTGTGATTAGCCGGGAGCGCAATCTTCCTAAACATGCTGTGCAGGCCGCGCTGCAAGAAGCTTTGCTCAAAGGCTATGAGCGCTATCGGCGGACGCTGCGTTTAGAAAGTCCTCATTTTGACGAAGAATACTTCAGCAACTTTGATGTGGAGCTAGATCCTGAAGAAGAGGGGTTTCGGGTTTTGGCAACCAAAGCGATTGTAGAGCAAGTTGATAACTCCGATCACCAAATTTCTCTGGGGGAAGTGCAAGAGGTCGCCGCCGAAGCCCAGCTCGGGGATACTGTTGTTCTAGATGTCACCCCTGAGCAAGGCGACTTTGGGCGAATGGCCGCCATCCAGACCAAACAGGTTCTGGCCCAGAAGCTGCGAGATCAGCAACGCAAGCTGGTTCAAGAAGAATTTCAGGATCTCGAAGGGACGGTTTTACAAGCTCGGGTGCTCCGGTTTGAGCGCCGCTCGGTGATCATGGCCGTCACCAGCAGTTTTGGCCAACCGGAAGTTGAAGCCGAGTTATCAAAACGCGAACAACTCCCCAACGACAATTACCGGGCTAACGCCACTTTTAAGGTTTATCTCAAGCGGGTGGCCGAAGGTCCTCACCGGGGACCTCAGTTGCTTGTCTCACGGGCAGATGCTGGATTGGTGGTCTATCTGTTTGCCAATGAAGTCCCGGAAATTGAAGACGAAGTAGTACGGATTGTGGCCGTGGCCCGGGAGGCCAATCCCCCTTCGCGCCAGGTTGGACCCCGCACCAAGATTGCCGTGGATACCCTGGAGCGGGATGTGGACCCAGTGGGGGCTTGTATTGGCGCCCGAGGCTCCCGAATTCAAGCGGTGGTTAATGAGCTGCGAGGGGAAAAAATCGATGTGATTCGCTGGTCTCCTGATCCGGCCACCTATATTGCCAATGCCCTGAGTCCGGCGCGGGTGGATGAAGTCCGGCTGATGAGCCCTGAGGACCGACAGGCCCATGTGCTGGTGGCCGAAGACCAACTGAGTCTGGCGATTGGCAAAGAAGGGCAAAATGTCCGGTTGGCGGCTCGACTCACGGGTTGGAAAATTGATATTAAAGACACTGCTAAGTACGATTATGAAGCTGAAAATCTCAAACTAGAGGAAGCTGAAGCTCAATGGGCTGCCGATGCCCAGGAGCTAGAGGAAGACTATGACTATGACTACGACTTGCCCCCAGAACCAGAAGCCCCAGAACCGGAAGCCTTAGAAACCACCGGAGAACCAGAAGTAGCGCTCAATGGTGCTGAGCCAGAACTGCCCCTAGAATCGGAGTCTAGCTACTAGTCTCACGTCCCTACCCTCACTTTATGGAGCCTAATTATCGTCGTTGCATCAGTTGTCGAACCATTGCCCCAAAGCAGAGGTTCTGGCGGATTGTGCGGGTTTATCCGACCGGGAAAGTACAATTAGATCAAGGTGCGGGGCGCTCTGCTTACATGTGTCCCCGGACTGAGTGCTTAAAGGTTGCTCAAAAAAAACGGCTAGAGCGATCCCTAAGAGCCCCGGTGCCAGCACAAATTTATCAACTGCTTTGGCAGCGTTTAGCACCCCAAAGCCCCCAAAAACCAACTTAGGAGCATCACTTATATCCCTTGCCAAGAGAAATTTCCCAGCATCTATCTAGAGCGTCAACAACCCAAAACTGGCTTACCTGTTATGACTAGGTAAAATGATCTAAGGGACTCAGCCAGTTATTGCTGATCCCAAAGCTCCAGTCAATCTTAGATGTGGTTTACCATGAAACATGGTGCCAATGTAAGCCCTGTCTGAGCACCAGAAATGAACTGTCGTTTCTCGTCAGAGTAGAAGGCCCTATGTAACACTATCCAGCATGAGAGGAAGGATTGGATGAATAGTAGCAAAGTTAGAATTTACGAGCTATCGCGAGAATTAAATTTGGATAACAAAGATATTTTGGTCATTTGTGACCAACTCAATATTGCTGCTAAAAGTCACAGCAGCACGATTACCGAGTCTGAAGCAGAACAGATCCGGGCCACTGCCCAGAAAAACTATTCTTCTAATCGCCCTCCTGCCAATACCGCTACTTCTGAGCGAGATCCCAACACGCTTCGCACACCCACCCGCCGACCCCTGGCCCCCCTGCAGAAAAAGCCTCGAAAACAGCAGATTCTGGAAATTCGCAAGCATCAACCTAGCGCTAGTCCTCAGGAAGAGTCAGTCGCTAGCGCCCCTTCGGAAGCAAGCTCACCCCAGGCCCTCGTCGCCCCTCCTCGCCCTCCTCGACCTGGTGAGACTGAAGCTGCGCCAACTTTTGAATCATCTGGGCCTGTTTCTAGGCCATCTAGCCAACCTTTAGAGCAGGCCCCCCAAGCTAAAACTCCTGCCTCAGCACCGATAGAGCAGCAAGACTCAAGTGCAGCTCCCAAGCCTAAGATCACCTTAGTTAGTCCCCCTAACCGAGAGGATACAACCCCCAACCAGCCTCAACAAACGTTGGTTAATCGGCCTGTAAAGCGTTCCAAACTGGATCAATCGGAGGCAGGGGCCCCTAGAAGGCAAGCCCCCCCTCAACCGGGCACGCCAAGTTCAGCCAGATCAGATCGATCAGAGGACCTCCAGGGCGTTCAGTTAATTCGTCCTACGACTAATCGGGAGGCCGCTCGCCGGGAGTCCCAGCCAGAAGCTCCCGCAGCTGGTGACCCTAATGAGCTCCTAGAACTCCATCGACCAGTTCCCCTTCCCAGCCGTCCGAAGCGGACAGACAAGTCCCGTCGAGATGAGGAAGAGGATCCTCAAGAGATGGCTGCTAAAGCCGGCAAGACTGGGGCAAAGCCCAAGCGCAAGTCCCAGGTCATGATCGAGGATGAAGAAGAGGAAGGGATAGATACCGAGGCTGGGGCTAAGTTTCAGGTTGATGTTAGTCAGTCTTTGGTGCGGCCTCCCAGACCCAAGTCAACCAAACAACCTAAGCCGGCTTCATTCACGCCTGCTCGCACCACTGGTCAAAAAGGCAGAAGAAGCAGTCGAAGTCGCGATCGCCGACAGCAAGAGCAAGTGGTAGAACGTCCTGAAAAGCTCATTTTGACTGGAAACTTAACCGTCCAGGAGTTAGCATCAGAACTGGCCGTTGCCGATCCAGAAGTGATTAAAATTCTCTTCCTCAAGGGGATTGCTGCCAATGTTAACCAAATTTTAGACATTGAGACAGCCACCATGGTCGCCCATGAGCTAGAGGTTGAGGTCGAAATAGCCGCCGTCGAACCCGAGGCTCGCAAGGTCACAGAGATGTTAGATTCTGAAGATTTAGAAAATCTTCAGCCCCGACCGCCAGTGGTCACAATCATGGGACACGTAGACCACGGCAAGACCACCTTGCTAGATGCAATTCGCAAAACAAAAGTCGCCCAAGGGGAAGCCGGTGGGATTACCCAGCACATTGGGGCTTACCATGTCGATGTTGAGCATCAAGGGAAACGCCAACAGGTTGTATTTTTGGACACCCCTGGTCACGAAGCCTTTACCGCGATGCGGGCCCGAGGCACCCGAGTCACCGATGTGGCGATTTTAGTTGTGGCCGCCGATGATGGGGTACGCCCCCAGACCGTTGAGGCCATCAGCCACGCCCGGGCCGCTGAGGTGCCCCTAATCGTGGCAATCAATAAAGTTGATAAAGAAGGCGCCCAGATCGAACGGGTTAAGCAAGAATTAACCGAGTATGAACTGGTGTCTGAGGAATGGGGCGGGGAGACCGTGATGGTCCCCGTTAGTGCGATCAATGGGGAAAACTTAGACGCCTTGTTGGAAATGATTCTGCTGGTGGCTGAAGTTGAAGATCTGTATGCCAACCCTGATCGCCCTGCTAAGGGAACGGTAATTGAGGCGCATCTGGACAAAGCCAGAGGCCCGGTGGCCACCCTGCTGGTCCAAAACGGCACCTTAAGCGTTGGGAACACCCTGGTTGCCGGCTCTGCCCTGGGGAAAGTGCGGGCGATGATCGATGACCGAGGTGACCATGTGAAGGCGGCAGCCCCATCCTTTGCAGTGGAAGTCCTGGGCCTAGGAGATGTCCCAGCCGCCGGAGACGATTTTGAAGTCTTCCGGGATGAAAAAGAAGCCCGAGTCATTGCTGGCAAGCGCTCCGAGCAACAGCGACAAAGTCGGCTGCAGCAATCGATGGCTTCCCGGCGAGTTTCGCTGAATGCCCTGTCTGACAAGGCCCGAGAAGGGGAACTCAAGGAGCTCAACTTGGTGCTAAAAGCAGATGTGCAGGGCTCCCTGGAGGCAATTCTTGGGGCACTGGGTCAACTTCCTCAAGATGAAGTTCAGGTGCGCGTTTTATTCGCTGCCCCCGGTGAGATCAGTGAAACTGATGTGGATCTAGCAACCGCTAGTGAAGCGGTGATCATTGGTTTTAACACTACCCTTGCCACTGGTGCTCGTCAGGCTGCTGACCGGGCTGCGGTGGATATTCGAGAGTACAACGTGATCTACAAGCTCCTGGAAGATATTGAAGGGGCAATGGAGGGCTTACTTGAGCCAGAGCTGGTGGAAGAAGCCCTTGGTCAGGCTGAGGTTCGAGCCGTATTCCCCGTCGGCCGAGGGGCCGTGGCTGGCTGCTACGTGCAATCCGGTAAACTTGTGCGCAACTGCAAGGTCAGAATTCACCGGGGTGGCAGTACCGTTCACGAGGGTGTTTTAGACTCCTTAAAGCGGATGCGAGAGGATGCTAGAGAGGTCAATTCTGGCTATGAATGCGGTGTCGGTCTTGATAGCTTTCAGGCTTGGGAAGAGGGAGATACGATCGAAGCCTTCCGGATGGTCACTAAGCGGCGGACGCTCGCTGCGGCTACTACTCAGGGATAACGCTCAAGCAAAGGACCCGTCTGGGGACAGCTTACGCTTTATACTGAGGCATGACTAGCTGTCCCTTTTAGATCATGCGTTTACTTTGGTCTGAACGTTATCTGTGGATTCACCTGGCAGGTTTTGCTGTCCTGCCAATTGCCCTAGAGATTTGTCTATTAGGGTTGGCAGTGGGTGATCCTTTACTGCCGGTTTGGCTAGAGTTATTGCTACTGGGGGTGGTTGGGATTGGCCCAGCCCTGTGGATGCAGCTACAGCGGCCATTTTATATCTTTAGCCTGCTGGCAGTCACCCTGAAGCCATCGCAACTGACTGAAAACCAGCGCCGGATTCTGAGTCTTTTTACTGCCCCTGCAGCTCGGCTTTGGTCTATTGCCGCCGCCGTGGTGGCTGCCATCATCCTGTTTCAGCTGTATAAAATTGCCCCAATTGCGGCAGCAGTAACGCCCTTTGCCGCCGGTGGCCGAGGGTGGGGATTGCTAATCGCCGCGATCGCTTTTTTCGTCAGCAATGTTTTTTTGCAGGTGCCAGTTAGCGTTGGGCGGATTCTGTTATTGGGAGATGCCAAGCTTTTAGCAACTGAACCCTTTCCCTTAGAGCAGGTGGGGCAGAAGTTTACAGTTTTCGGGCTCCCCGTCAATCAAATTTTGCCAGCGATTGCCCCTGAGCAATCCCTTGAGCCTGATCAAACTATTCAGGCACTCAGCCCCCCGCCACCAACTGATTCAGCCCCCCAAGCCGCAACGGAGAGTGCCGATTTATGGGATTAGGCTAGGCCAAAAAATCCCTTTCCCTTGAAATTGCCCAAAACCCGCTAAAACGAACTGTTACAATTTCTACTACTTCCTCGGCTTGGGCAAGCTATGCTAGAGGAGAGTATTGAGTTAAGTTGGCCTACGAACTCCTAGCATCCCTAGCCCATCATTGATTAAAGGTGTCTATGGCTAATTCTGAATCCTTAGACCACCAGTCCTGTAGCTCAGATGTTTGGTCACAGTTAAAGCAAGCGATCGCTGCTAGCTCTGGATTTAAGCGCTGGCGGCTTGAGCAGACCAAAGACAGCAAACATCAAAATTCCAGCTTGGATGCCCTGATTCAGTCTTATTTACGCGAAACCCTAGAAACCCTAGCCTACTAATTTCTAGATCTGCAAAGCATCCCTTAGGCTTGAGTTTGAGCGAAGCGGCCTCGCAGCCCTAGTCCAATCAAGAGCCCCAAGCCCACAATTCCGGTCAAGTAAGCCAGCACCAGTAGCCGAGACCCCAGGGGAGGAGTGACGCCTTGAACGTCTATGTCCTGAAATCCTGTGACAGGTTCAAACTTAAAGGCTGCTCCCGCTTGAGGCCTTGCTTCAACGGCTAGCCGGTGGGGAACTCCATCAAAGAACTGTTGCTGCCATCGCAGCCCATTGGCCTCAGCAGACCCTTGGTAGCTAAAGGCAAGCCAGTCTTCTCCTAGGGGCATGACCCTGACCCTCAAGTTGACATTCCTTAAGGGTTGTCCTGTTTTTAAGTTGACGACCTGAACAGCTAAATTGGCCGGTTTACCGACAGTGGCCTGGGTCTGCCCCAAAAACTTTAAACCTAGCTTTTGGCTAGAGGCCGGAGTTGTAATCGTTGGAACAGGTCCTCCATGAGTTTCTGCATGGTAACTATGGGACTCCGCCAGCTCAGCCCGAATATTAACAATTAGCAAGGCCGCGATCGCTGTCAGGACTGCCCCACTCAGGAGCAGCCGCACCCGTTTAGGAGCCACCTCCCCTAGCTGAATCTGCTGAGGGCTCCCCAAAATTAAACCGCCACCCAAACCCACTAGCAGCAGGACAGCAGCCAGCAGGCCAAAATTGCGATATTTGACCCCATTTTCAGGCACCACCAGGGTTAAAGTTTGCTGAAACGGTTTAAATTGATTGCCGGTTGTGGGGGCAACTGCCACCTGAAGCTGATAGGTACCCCGAATGGGTAACATCTGCTGCACCTGCAAGGTTCCATCCGGGGAAATTGCCTCAATTTCCAGAAGTTTCTTTCCCTCAAGCAGGGGAAAATCAGTCGGAAGCCAAAAATTGGACGCTGGGGTAAAAATTTGTAGGCGAATCTTAGCATCCTGAAGGGGTTGACCAGCAGGATTGCGGGCCTGAAGCATCAAGCGCACCGGAGACGGCTGGACTTTAGCACTGGCTTCAAAGGGAACAAGCTCACCCTCAGGCGGATCTATTTTTAAGTTCACGGTTGGCTGAGCAAGGGCAACCCTGCCAAAGCAAGCCATACCCACTAAACCTGTAAGGCTGATCAGCACCAACAAACGTTTTGACATCAGTTTGAACTGCTATTGCTGTTGAGATGGTAATTAGTGGCAGGCAACCGTCAAGGTGTGGTGACGCAGAGAATGCATCCCATCATGAACCGGTGGATAGGGAGAGAAGTAGACCGTCCACAGGGTCAAGGAGCAAAGCGATAAATACAGTGCCACCTGAATCGGCAACGATAGCGTTAAGCTGCAAGCCCGCTGGCGTGCAGGCAGTGCTTTAGAAGAATGAGCCGTCATCTGATACCTCGTCGATGAATTGAGGGCGATAAAACAAATCGGCGGGTATTCTGGCTTAGAAACAGTTTTGAGTGATTCATTTTGAGGTTTGAGTTGACTGAATTCAGACACTCATTCCTCAAAAAATCAAAACTCCTTCATTACAGCTGCGGGACAGCGATGGACTTGCACCATTTGCCTGACGTTGCCGTAGGCATACCTTTCCCCTGCAACGAGCTTTTGAGTAACCCAAGTGGTTACAGCAAAAAGCTTGTTGCCCCTAGTGGCTGCTCCCCACTAGAACCAATCGGTGAGGTGAGTATACCACTTTAACGCAGGCTTTCTTCGAGCTTCTGCTCACTCCAGAGATCTCGGTAAAGTCCGGGTTGTTGGAGGAGTTTAGTATGAGTGCCTGCCTGGACAATCTCGCCTCGATCCATGACTAAAATCCGGTCCGCCGTGGCGGCGGCCGAGAGCTGGTGAGAAATAAACAAAACTGTTTTGCGTTGCGTACCAGCACTGAGGGCTTTGAGAATTTCGGTTGCGGTTTGATTGTCCACGCTGGAGAGGGCATCATCCAAAATTAAGATCCGGGCCTCTACCAGTAGAGCCCGGGCCAAGGCAGTTCGCTGCCGTTGCCCCCCTGAGAGGGTAATCCCCCGTTCCCCCACTAGGGTTTGATATTGCTGGGGGAAATTAAGCACTTCAGGGTGGATTTGCGCTTGTTTGGCGGCATATTCCACCTCTGATTGCTCGTTCAAGGGGTCGCCGTAGCGAATATTGTTTTTGATCGTGGTGCTAAATAGAAAACTGTCCTGGGGCACATAGGCGATCGCAGCCCGTAAATCTTGCAACCTCAACTGGGTAATATCCTGGTTATCTAGCCATAGCTGATCAGGGGCAATATCCAGCAACCGGGGAATCGCATTGGCCAAGGTGGATTTGCCGCACCCCACTGGCCCCACAATAGCAATCATTTCTCCCGGTTGAATGGCAAAATTGAGCTGCCTGAGAGCAGGAGCCTGGGCGCCTGGATAGGTATAGGTGAGGTTGCGGGCCACCAGATGCCCCTGGACCTGTTCTAGGGGCAGAACAACAGCAGTGGACGGATCTTGAATTTTTGGTTCCACATTCAGAATGGCCTCAATTCGATCAATACTGACCTCCCCCCGCTGGTAAGCCGTAATTGTGAACCCCAGTAGGGCAGTGGGAAAAATCAGCCGCTCAACGTACAAGATCAAGGCAACAAAGTCACCGACAGTAATTGCCCCACTGGCAATGGCCCGGCCCCCAAACCAAAGCAAAACCAGCAGACTAATGCTGGCCAGACCCCCTAGCACCGGAAATAAAATATTGCGCGTTTGCGCCAGCAGCAAGTTGGCATTTAAGAGGCGCTGGTTTAAGTCACGAAACTCTCGATGTTCGCTTTGTTCCTGAGCATAGATTTTAATTAAAGCAATCCCGCTCATGTCTTCTTGAACCATCTCACTGAGGTTTGAGAGCGCCTGCTGAACAGCGAGTTGCTGATTTCGCAGCCGATTGCTAAATATTTGTACCAGAATCAAGACCAGGGGATACACTGCGATCGCTGCTAGCGATAGCCAGACATTGAGCGAGAGCATCACCGGCAAGGTCAAGGCATAGGCAAACAGGGTATTTGCAATGCTCAAAACCGCAAAGCCAACCAGCCGCCGAATATTGTCAACATCACTGGTGGAACGGTTAATTAAATCACCGGCTGTATTCGTGGCAAAGTAAGAGGGCTCCAGAGTCAGCAGGTGCTGAAAAATCTTTTGCTTAAGGTCAAATTCAACCTGGCGACCGGTCCCAAATAGGGAAATTCGGGAAATCATCCGAATCACCCACATGATCGACGCTAAAACCAGAATTAAAATAACCGTTCGCAGGACTGGTTCAAAACTAAATGTGACTTGCAGTTCATTGATCACATTGCGGATCAACAGCGGCAGATAGACCCCCACAGCATTAACCACCAACAGAGATAAAATGCCAATGGCAGTTGGCCGCCAGTGAGGACGGAGATAGGAGATTAATTTGCGTAATCGAGAATAGCGTCGCGATTGAGGTTGAGGCATGTTCTGAGTCTACAACCGAATTAGGGTTGCTTGCATACGCCTGACCCCCTATCTTGAGAGGGCTTAACTAAGCAGGAAAGTCTCCCCCCGCCTAGGTTAAGCCCACCCGGAACGTTTAACCTAATTTCTGTGTAGCCCTTCCCAGTCAACCCTGAGCAATGGGTATTCTCTTGTGTGTCTGTTTACTTAACTTCCTCCTCAAAGTCATCAGGATCTGTGGCTGAATCTGCTGTAGCATCGGTTTCTTGAGAATCTATTTCTGACTCTGACTCCAGGGCAGCCTCGGTAGTCTCAGCGTCCTCTTCCTCATCTGTATCCTGAGTTTCTGCCTCAGGGGGTGGTTCAGGCTCTGGAGAATCTTCTTCTGACTCCGATGCAGCCTCTGTAGTCTCTTCTATGTCTTTATCCTGGGCTTCTTCCTCAGGGGAAGCTACCTCTGACTGCGGTGCAGCCTCTGTAGTCTCCGCCTCCTCTTCTGTATCTGTGTCTTCTTCTGAATCAGTTACAACCTCTGAAGTACCTGTATTGGTAGAACACACCGTTTGATTAGATGCAGCCTTTGAAGCGATCGCGGGTAACGTGACAGCAGAAGAGAACGGCAGAACAAAAGTGCTGCCTTGAGGAACTTCCATTGTTTTAATTACCTTGGGCTTATTTGACTTTCTAGTAATACCAGATAAAATCGATAGCCCAGCGCCTAGAAAGTCTCCGGTGCTTTGATTGACGACTCCCTGCTGACTGAGTATGACCTGAGCACCCCTGGCAAGATTAGAAACTGTTCCTTGACGGTTATTTTCACGACTTGAACTCTTTTCTTGCACCTGTATCTCCAGCGGAATCGAGACGCTTGACGTTTGAACTGGAACATAGCGACTTCCCACAACCAAGTTATTCGCTGTAATTTCAGCCCCCTCAGCGGTGGGCTTAAGCTGCACACCGACTAAAGTGTTAACCGGCACTGCAATTCGACCTTTACTATCCAAAAGTGGTTGCGCCAGAGCAGCATTCACTAAGCTGGACTTATTTTTGGTGTTCAGTGTCACAGGTGCGCAAAAGCGAACCACAAGAGCAGAATCTGCTGGAATCGTTTTTCCCGGTTTTTGTCCCGCTTGATCAGGTTGAGCCTGAGCAACTTCTAGAGCGTTAAGGTTTTGAGCTTGAGCTGCTCTAGGCAGCCCCAACATAGATGCGCACAGAATCGTACCGGCAAGTCCAGTGCTGATCAAAGCAAAGCGACTCGCCGAAAAAATCGGTAAGTTATTCATTATTATTCCCCCCGTAATGTTTATACCTTAGCAACTTAGGTTTAAAATGACCTTGCTACTTTGGGAAGATAAAACGATAGAGCGTTGTTAAATAGGTAAATAATCCTAAATGAACAACCGACCAACTTTGGTCCTGCCTGCAAGCTAAGTTAATTAAAAGCAAATCAACGACCTGGGGGAAAGTTGCCTCCGTTCTGGACTATCAAGTTTGTTTGTTTACAGCCTTGAGCACTACAATAAAGCCAGCCTTTTGAAGTCGTCGTCCGTTCTAAAATGCTGAAGTCTACAACTCGCCACATTCATATCTTTGCAGCTGAAGTCGAAAATAATGAGCTTGTCTCCAGCGACCATGTCCTCACCTTGGATGTTGATCCTGATAATGAGCTGACCTGGAACGAAGATGTTCTCAACCGGGTTTATCGTAAGTTTGATGACTTGGTTGAGTCCTATGGGGGTGAAGACCTAACAGAATACAATCTGCGGCGGATTGGCTCAGACTTAGAACATTTTGTGCGATCGCTGCTCCAAAAAGGACAGATTGGCTATAACCTCAACAGTCGCACCCAAAACTATAGTCTGGGTCTGCCGCGCGTTGCCTCTGAAGCCTAAAAAACCCTAAGCCTTGGCATGGAAAACTCTGAAAGCCTTTGGAGCCACAAACCCTGGTGGTGTCAGCCCTGGTCAATCCTGCTGACCGGCACTCTGTTGATTACCGGGAGCTGGATACTCTTTCACACACTCTGGCTGACCATTGTAGTCGCCCTGCCGGTGCTGGTGTGGATGGGCTTCTTTATCATTGTTGTGCCTCGGCTCTGGACCCGCTCCGCTGCCGATCTTAGGGAGCATCCGTAGGGGTTGGGACAGCAGCCGTTGATTTACCTGCTGATTTGTCCATAACTTCATTGCCACCTTGGGTGACTAAGACAGAGCAACGAGCATGGTGAATCACATGATTACTGACGCTACCTAAAACCATCTCTGCTAAGCCACTGCGACCCCGCCGCCCCAGCACAATTAGATCAGCTCCCCAGGTCCGGGCTAACTCACAAATTCGCCCACCAGGGGCCTGCACCTGACAGTCAAATTCCACTGGAATTCCCTGCGCCATTGCCTGCTGGCAGTAGGTTTGCAGCCATGTCTGGGCCCGCTTTATCTCTTGTTGCAGCCGCTCTTCTTGAAGCTGATAAAGCTCTTCGGCCATGACTGGATAAACCCCAATCCCAGTTTGAACCAGAGGCCAAGACTCACCCCAATCTTCTCGGTTTGGGGAATGGTAAATCATTAAGCTGGCTTGGTCTTTTTGGGCCAATTCCAGGGCTTGCTCAAAGACAACTGAGGCCATGGCGGAGCGATCAATGGCAACCAGAATTTTTTTAAATCTCATGGTTGACCTCTCAAAGCTAAATTTTTAAATCTCTGCTTTAATCCTATCTCTTCTGTTTAATTGACCAGTAAAAAGTTCAGCTTTCTTAGGATTTCACTGCCTTAATACATCAAGAACGAGAGTTGTCTGAATAGCGATGCTCCCCAGAGAGAAAATAAGAAGATAGGCTAAGAGAATTAAATTCCTTAGTCCTTTTTGATCCTGAAGTATTACCGCAGGAAGTTTGTTAGTGAGTGCCATTGAATTTGAGCAAGTTTCTTTAAGGTTTCCAGGGGCCTCCCGGCCGGTTGTCAGAGACTGTAGCTTTGGTGTGAATGCTGGAGAATTGGTGGTTATTTTAGGCCCCTCAGGCTGCGGTAAAACCACGCTGCTAAAGCTGGTTAACCGCTTGTACGAGCCAACGAGTGGTCAGATTTATCTGGGGGGCACCAAGATTCGGCAGCAGTCGGTGACAACCCTTCGTCGGCAGATTGGCTATGTGATTCAGCAATCTGGCTTGTTTCCGCACATGACCGTTGCCCAAAATATTGCTGTGGTCCCCAAGTTACTCGGTTGGTCACGTCCCAAGATCCAGATGCGGGTTGATGAGCTGCTGACACTAATCAAATTGCCCCCCCAGGAATACCGCGATCGCTACCCCTCTCAACTCTCCGGCGGGCAGCAGCAGCGAGTCGGGCTAGGGCGAGCATTGGCAGGCAACCCCGATTTTCTGCTGATGGATGAACCCTTTGGGGCCATTGATGCGATCACTCGGGCCAGTCTTCAAGAGGAGATCCTGCGCCTACAAAACCAGCTGCAAAAAACCATTTTGTTTGTCTCCCACGATGTTGAAGAAGCCCTGCGTTTGGGCGATCGCATTTTGATTCTGCAAGCCGGGCAAGTGGTTCAGTACGATACCCCCTTTAATATTTTGCAGCGCCCTGTGAATGGGTTTGTCTACGAACTGGTGGGAGCCGCAGACCGGGTCCGCCAACTGGGCATCTTGCGCGTGGAGACAGCAATGACCCCCCTTTCTCCCAGTCATTCCCCTGAGAGAAACCCGTCAATCGCGGCTGAGACAGACCTGCGCGATGCCCTATCCCTACTCCTACAAACGGGTGCGGCGGCACTGACGGTGGTGAAGGGAAATAATCCAGTGGGGGTTGTAGGCTGGCAGCAAATTCAGGCGGCTGCCCAGGGGAAGGCAGCGTGAGCTATATTCTTCAAAATCCTGGCCTGGTTTGGGGATTACTCCTAGAGCATCTGCAGATGACGGTTCTGGGGCTACTGATTGCCGTCGGTATTGCTTTGCCCGTAGCCCTACTCATTCACCGCTTCCCTTGGCTGAATCTGCCACTTCTTGGCGCTTTGGGAACCCTGTATACGATCCCCAGCCTGGCTTTGATTATCCTGTTGGTGCCCCTGTTTGGGCTCAATTCTACATCTGTAATTGTGGCCATGGTGATCTATGCCCAGATCATCTTGGTGCGTAATCTAATCGTTGGCCTGCAGTCGATTCCAGCCACAGTTTTAGAAGCAGCCCGAGGCATGGGGATGAATGCTTGGCAGCGCTGGTGGTGGGTGCAGGTGCCCCTGGTACTCCCGATTTTCTTGGCGGGGCTGCGGTTAGCGGCGATTGTTGAGATTGCGATCGCCACGATTGGGGCTAAATTTGGGGCTGGGGGGTTAGGTGATCTTTTATTTGAAGGCATTGCCCAAGCCGGCCGCGAGGACAAAATCTGGGCGGGGGCGATCTCGGTGGCGATTATGGCCTTGGGCACTAATATTGCCCTACTGAGACTAGAGGATCTTGCCAATCCTGCCAGCCGGATATCTCGGCGAGCAAAGTCAATCCGGGGGAAACCGACTTAACCTGCTAGGGAATCGGCGGCTGCACAACTCGCTGCAGCCAGCTAAGGGTAATTTCAGCCAGCAGGGCTAACAAAGCCACTGGAATTGCCCCCACCAGTAAGATTGAGTTGTCGTACAGCGCAAACCCAAGGGTAATAAAAGTGCCCAGCCCACCCCCACCAATAAAGGCAGCGAGGGTGGCACTGGCAATCACCTCGATCGCGGCTGTTTTAATCCCGGCAATAATCACCGGCAGGGCCAGGGGAGTATCAACTTGGCTTAATACCTGCAGGGGGGTCATTCCCATCCCCATGGCCGCCTCCCGCGTAGCGGGGTCAATGCTGCGAAAGCCCACATCGGTGCTAATTAGAATGGGGGGCAGGGCCAAAAGGGTTAGAGCGATCGCCGCAGATTGAAAGCTAAGGCCAAAATAAGGAATTGCCACAAACAAAACCGCCAGACTGGGAATCACGCGCAGGGCATTAAAGCTGTTAATTAAAATCGTTAAGGCGGCACGGGATCGCGCACTCAACAGCCCCAGGGGTAAACCAACGCCCAAACTAATCCCTAAGGGAATGCCCACCAACAAAAGGTGCTGGCCCAAAGCAGCTAGGAGCTGATCTGGCTGGCTGGCGGCATAGGTATAAGCTTGAGCAAAAATATTCACCAGCACTCAATGTTAGATGAGAAATCCTTAAGTAAGGCTACAACTACGCAAACTCTGACACTTTTACCATCTCTTGGATTACAGTCAGCCGTCAAGCAACTGAAGTTAGGCAGATGTTTATTTCTTGAACTGCTTCTCTAATGGGTGGGACTATAGCCGCCTTCAGGGTGAACCCCTTAAAGTAGTCTTCATGATCCTGGAGAACTCAATGGTATCGTTTATCTTCTTCCTGATTGCTGCAGTAGGAGAAATCTCTGGATGCTATGCTTTTTGGGCCTGGCTTAAGTTGGAACAAAGTATCATCTGGCTCCTGCCAGGAATGGTTTCGTTGACAATTTTTGCCCTTGCTCTGACTAGAGTAGACACCTCTAATGCGGGGCGAGCTTATGCTGCCTACGGCGGTATTTACATTCTTGCGTCTCTAGGTTGGTTATGGCTGGTTGAAGGTGTTAAGCCAGATAAGTGGGACCTGCTTGGAGCCAGCCTGAGTCTATTAGGAACAATCGTGATTCTGTTTGGACCAAGAGCGTCGAGATTTCGTTAGTGGCTATCTACTGGATGAGGTCAGCCTACTTACCCTTGCTGGGTTTCTCAGTTCGCAGCCGGGGGTAAAAGCCGTGAATCCTGATGTAGGGTAGAAGGGCAGTTGAGGCATTTGCATCCAATCCTATGGCCCTGATTTTGACCAATGACGATGGGGTTGATGCTCCGGGGTTAGCGGCCTTGCAGAACGCCGTCGGGGGAGCAGGTCTAATTGTGGCTCCGCAAGCCCATCTGTCTGGTTGTGGTCATCAGGTAACAACCACCCAACCGATTCAAGTGGAACGCCGCGCCGAAAAGGTATTTGCGATCGCTGGCACCCCAGCCGATTGCACCCGAATTGCCCTGTCCCATTTATGTCAGGAGGTGGAATGGGTGCTCTCTGGCATCAATGCCGGGGGGAACCTAGGGGTAGATACTTACATCTCTGGGACGGTTGCCGCCGTGCGAGAAGCTGCCATGCACCGAATACCAGGGGTGGCAATCTCTCAGTACCGTAAAGGCAAGGGCCCAATTGACTGGCAGCGGGCCGCTAATTGGACAGCTACAGTATTGACAAAGCTATTGACGCTGCCCTTGGAGCCCGGCTGCTTTTGGAATGTAAATCTGCCGCACCTGGAATCGGGAGACCCAGATCCAGAAATTGTCTTTTGTCAGCCTGGCACCCGCCCCCTCCCGGCTGAGTTCCGCGTGGAAGGGGACAAGTATCACTATGCCGGGAAGTATCAAGAGCGCGATCGCGATCCGGGAACCGATGTAGCAGTTTGTTTCTCTGACCGAATTGCGATCACCCAAATTCACCTTTAGCGGTCTGAGCCTTTGGGCTTTATTTCATCCTTAAAAGCATCAGTGGTTTAGATCTTGGGACTTAATGAAAAGGAGTTCAGTCCTTTAGCTTTCTTTAAAGAGATCCGCTTAGGGGGATTCAGCAGGGGGAGCCAGGGAAGTTGCTGCTTGTGCTTCTGCCTGCTGCACCTCGGCAATCATCTGGTGACTGCGCTGCAGATAACTGACAAACAGCACAATTGAGACTGCAATGATTAAGATCCCCAGCAATCCCCCAGAAAAAGTGTTGTAGAGACCATGCAGAACGGCTGCGATCGCGATGCCGATGCAAATAATCGCCCCCTGACGGGCGGGATTGATTGCCGCCAGGCCAATAAAATAGCCAACAATCCCGGCCAGAATCGCGTGAAACAGCGGCACAGTGATAAACCGAATCGTACTCACCAGGACGTAGGATCCAAACCCCAGGTCCCCGCGTACCAGGCCAAAGGCATAGCCCAGGGAGTAAGCCGCCCCTTCGGCGATCGCAAAACCTAACCCTGACATAGCCCCATAAAAAGCCGCGGTAAGGGGGTCACTGAGCTTACCGGGGCGCAGCAGAAAAAAATAGACCGGCAAGGCCTTACAAATCTCTTCTAAAATCCCCACCCCCAGCACAAACCCAATCAGCTTAAAGACCAGTCCCATCTTGATGGCCGCATAGAGGGCATTAAAGGGCGGAAACCGTTGAAAAAACAGCAACAGTGGCACCCCGATAAATGCCGTAAATAAAATGCACTTAAGGGTCTCTGTCCCGGAAAACTGCCGGGGTTTGATCAGGGTATAGAGAAAAACCGCCCAGATCGAGGCATAGTAAATCCCCAGAATCCAGGCAGTCTGCTCTAGATCAGCCCGTTCAATCAGAACCTCGGCCAGGAGAGGAAACAAGCCAAAGAACAGTAACAGCCTCACAGACCGATTCCGATAGAGCCTGGGGCTTAAAACATCCTTGTAGGGAACAACGGTAGAAAACTTAAACGTTCTCAGCGATTGCATGAAGGCCGAGCGCCGCTGTGAAAAAGGCGTTGCTCCTGAAGAAGGGGCAGGCCCTGGGGCCGGATTGGCGGGAGTGTGTAGTTCCAAGTCTTGGCTCCAGGCCGGAAACTCATCCCCAGTTTTGCGTCCATAAAGCTTGGCGGTGGCAATCAAGTCTAAGCCCCAATCGGCTATGAGGGACTGAATCAAGCTTGAAGTGTCGGCTTGATCCGGAACTTCCTCCGCCACCAGCATCACCTGCAAGCAGTCAGTTTGCAAATTGCTACTGGCCGTTATCCCCCTGTCTTGGAGGGCATCATTGAGCAGAGCAGCGATCGCCGCCGCATCCCCTTGTTGAGCCAATTCGATCAGTGGGCGCTGGGTCATAATCAGCCATATTAACAGCCAGAATTCCCCTTGGCATCCTTAGGAATTACCAACTGCGGCTGCCCAAGAGAATAACCTAACCCCTGTCGTAGCCCCAGGGTGATAGACTTTAAAACTTTTGCTCACAAGCAGGCTTTAGTGCCCTTGAAAGGGATGAGATCGCTGCACCAGCATTAATAGGAGGTAAATTGCCAATAAGTAACCCGTTGCCAGGGCTGGAATCACCAAGGAGGCATTTAAATAATTCATTGGAACCCGTTAACCTAAAACGAAAGAGGATTAAACCCTTCTAAATTCAGAAGCGATAAAATGCTCTTTAGCAACTAAAACCAGCTGCTAATCCAGTCCAAAAAACATTTACTTCTAGAACAAATATTTTATGTGGGTCTTTTGTCTCTGAAGCAAACGGTTAAGAAAGCTTAGATTGCCCTTGGTTTGATCCGACAAATTAACTAATTCTTGATAACTAATTCTTGAATAAAGGACCCCGCCGCAAGCAGCGGGGTATTCACTCAAAAAGCGATAACTGCCAATCTGCGTGTAACTGCTGATACTCTTGCCCTTGACCTTTGACATATCTGGCAATCGTTGTCTCATCGCCATGTTTACCAACCGTA
>JBGTDP010000292.1:0-1700 GCA_041748255.1 Thermosynechococcaceae cyanobacterium
GATAGACAACCACCGATTCTTTGACCCGAACGCGATCGCCCACTTCCATAACTCTCGTCATCCCTTGCACAGTCTGGACTACTGCCTGCAGCCGATGGGATCGTTCCTCAGGACAGCCTTAGTTATCTTTGCATAAGAGCGGCCCTGATCTAAAGCTAGATGCCTGAGAAGGCTTAGGATTAGGGGAATTCCCAGGATGTCGGGATCAGGATTGATATAATTTGAGTGATTACGGTAGTTAAATCCCTAAAGGATTAGCAAGCTTTAGTTCTGTTTATATTTCTCAAAGCTGGGCTGGAGTCTGACCCTTGAAAAGCTTAAGACTAACATTTGTGAAGGAACTTCAATGATCTGGATGTGGCTAGTGGCAGGGGCAGTGTTTTGCTTGGCTGAACTGATTGTGCCCACAGCTTTCGTCGCCTTCATGATGGGCATCAGTGCGCTATTAGTGGCCCTGGTCGCCCTTTTAGTCCCCCAGTTTTGGCTCCAAGCCCTACTCTGGCTAGGACTTTCCACTGCCCTGGTCGTCCTTTCCCAGCGGTTTATCCCCCGACGCAGCAGCAGGAATCGAGTTCTAGAAGATTCTTTAGAAGCCCAGACGCTGACTGAAATTCTCCCCGGCGGTACTGGCCGGGCTTTGTATGAGGGGAATTCCTGGCAGGCTCGCTGCGATGACCATGAGCTGGCGATCGCTGCCAATGAGAAAGTTTACGTGGTTAGACGCAAGGGGAATACTTTAATTGTGATGCCAGCTAGCCTGGTGCATTTTTGACTATTGCTTAAACAGGAGCATAGCCCGTGGAACAGTTTATTCTTTTAATCTTTTTGGCTTTGGGGGGCTCAGCCGTTGCCGGCTCGGTCAAGATTATTAACCAAGGCAACGAAGCCCTGGTGGAAAGCTTGGGCAGTTATAAAAAAAAGCTCAATCCTGGCCTGAACTTTGTCACCCCGTTTATTGACAAGGTTGTCTACAAGCAAACCATTCGCGAGAAGGTGCTGGATATCCCGCCTCAGCAGTGTATTACCCGCGACAATGTTTCTATTAGTGTCGATGCAGTGGTGTACTGGCGGATTATGGACATGGAGAAATCCTACTACAAGGTTGAAGATCTCCAGTCCGCGATGGTGAATTTGGTTCTGACCCAAATTCGCTCGGAGATGGGGCAGCTAGAACTAGACGAGACGTTTACCGCCCGGACTAAGATTAATGAACTTCTGCTGCGGGAACTGGATATTTCCACCGATCCCTGGGGGGTGAAAGTCACCCGGGTGGAGCTGCGAGATATTGTCCCCTCTCGGGCGGTGCAAGACTCTATGGAGCTGCAGATGACCGCAGAACGGCGCAAGCGAGCGGCAATCTTAACCTCTGAAGGGGAGCGGGAAGCCGCCGTTAACTCTGCTCGAGGCAGCGCCGAGGCTCGGGTGCTAGATGCTGAGGCCCGTCAGAAATCGGCGATTTTAGATGCCGAGGCCCAACAAAAAGCGATCGTCCTCAAAGCCGAAGCCCAGCGTCAGGATCAAATCCTCCAGGCCAGAGGCACCGCCGAGGCCCTGCAAATCATTGCCAAAATGCTCAAGACTGACTCCGATGCCCAGGAAGCATTGCAGTTTCTGCTGGCCCAAAATTACCTGGAAATGGGAACCAAGATTGGCAGCAGTACCAGTAGTAAGGTAATGTTTATGGACCCTCGCTCAATTCC
>JBGTDP010000293.1:0-15355 GCA_041748255.1 Thermosynechococcaceae cyanobacterium
GGCTTGTAAAGTTGGCCCAACGCTAACCTTGCCCTTTTGGGCAGTAGACAGGGTTTTAGCCGTCTTGGGCAGAGATGCTTCTACCCCTGCCACCCAAATAATTGTCTGTGCATCAATCAGGCGACCGTCCTGCAATTCTACATTCCCAAGGGAGACCCGATTGACCCGAGCTTCAAGGTGAACCTTAACCCCCAGGCGTTGGAGTTTTCTCAAGGTGTAGTCGCCAAGTTGACGAGGTAAGCCCGCCAACAGCTGATCCCCAGCCTGCAACAGGATAATCTCAACTTGACTTAGTTTTAGGGTAGGGTAATCTCGCCGGAAGGGGCCACGCATCAGCTCGACTAAGGTGCCCGCTAACTCTACCCCTGTGGCTCCACCTCCAACAAGCACAAAGGTCAAAAGCCTCTGGCGCCTATAAGAATCCGGTTCTCGCACTGCTTGCTCAAGGCAATGAAGGATATGGTTGCGCAGCTCCACAGCATCCAGTAAGCTGCGCATCGGCAGGGCGTATTCAACTGCCCCCGGAACGCCTAAAAACTGGGTTTGACTCCCGGTTGCCAAGACCAGATAGTCGTAAGGGATCACCGCATTCTCGGTCTCCACCACTTGGGCAGCGAAATCAAGTCTTTTGACTTCAGCCATCCGGAAGTACAGATTGGGAGATCTCCGTAGCAATGTCCGAATTGGATAGGCTATCTGCCCAGGGTCTACCTGGGCCCCAACCACCTGATAGAGCAAAGGGACAAAGGTGTGATAGTTATTGCGATCAATCAGCAAGACTTCAGCCTCAGCCCCGGCAAGAGATTGCGCCGCTTGCATACCGCCAAAGCCAGAACCGACGATCACAACCCGAGGGAGCTGTTGTCTACTCAATTTTGTTCCTCGCCTTCGTTTAAGTCATTATCCCTGATTGAGCAAGAGCTTAAATGAAAGCAGCTTTAGGACGGGTGGAAAGGTCTATGTAGAGGTGCACCTGGAATCTTGCCTGGAGCAAATTTAGGCTGGGATTATTTCCTAACGTTACTCTCTTCCTCCACCCTTGGCCTTAGGCTTTAAGCTGGGATTTTTTGGCCTGCTGTTTTGCCCGCTTGGCTGTGGCTTTGGCTGCTTTCTCAGCGGCAAGTTTTTCCTGGTGAGCCTGCTGCTTTTCTTCGGCCAGTTTGTCTAAGTAGTAGTGATAGTCGCCTCCATAGAGCCGCAGTTCCCCATCCCGAATTTCGACGATTTTGTTGGCGACTTGGGAAATAAAATAGCGATCGTGGGAAACAATTAGCACTGAGCCATCATAGTCTTGGAGTGCTTCCTCTAGCATTTCCTTGGCTGGAATATCCAAGTGATTGGTAGGCTCGTCCAACATCAGCAGATTGGCAGGTTGCAGGAGCATTTTGGCCAGGGCCAGCCGGGCTTTTTCGCCGCCGCTAAGGGCAACAACCTGTTTAAATACGGTTTCGCCGCTAAATAAGAATCGACCTAAAAGGGTCCGGACTTCTTCATTGTTCCACTGGGGCACTTCGTCGTGAATGGTCTCCATGACGGTTTTGCCTAAATCCAGGGCTTCGGCTTGATTTTGTTCAAAATAACCCGGAATCACATTGTGCTGGCCTAATTGAGCGATGCCTTCTGTTGGCTGTTCCATGCCCATCAATAGGTGCAGAAGCGTGGATTTGCCAGACCCATTTAGTCCCAAAAACGCAACCCGATCGCCCCGCTCAAGCAGTAAGTTTGCCCCTAGGAATAAAATCTTATCGCCGTAAGTATGCACAAGATTCTCGATCAGCACTACTTCCCGGCCACTGCGGGGGGTGGACGGAAACCGAAACCGCAACGATTTGGAGCCAGTTTCAGGGGCCTGAATCCGCTCGACCTTGTCTAGCTGCTTTTCTCGGCTTTTGGCCTGGGTACTGCGGGTGGCGCTGGCTCGAAACCGCTCTACAAAAGCTTGTTGCCGATCTAACTCTTTTTGCTGCCGCTGGTGGGCGCTCAGTTGAGAAGCCTGCAACTCGGCTTTTTGCTGCAAATATGCCGAGTAGTTACCCAGATAGGTGGTGGAGATTCCCCGCTCAGTTTCGACAATTTGGGTGCAAAGGCGATCTAGAAACTCCCGGTCGTGGGAGACAATCACCATTGGGGTTACGAGTCCCTTCAGGTAGGTTTCTAGCCACTCAATGGTTTCTAAATCCAGGTGGTTAGTGGGTTCGTCCAAGAGCAATAGATCCGGTTTTTGCAACAAAATCTTGCCCAAGCTGATTCGCATTTGCCAGCCACCACTAAAGGCACTGACTAGCCGATCGCCATCCTCAGGTTCAAATCCCATCTCTGGCAAAATTTTCTCAATCCGAGACTCTAAGCCATAACCATCTAGGGCTTCAAACCGCCGCTGTAGTTTGTCCATTTTGTGGATCAACCCTTCCAGGGTCTCGGGGGTTGCCGCTTCCAGGGCCTGATGAACCTGTCCTAAGGATTGCTGTACCTGGTTTGCCTCAGCAAAGACTGTCCAAAATTCCTCCCGGACCGTGCGGCTGGGGTCAACCTCAAATTCCTGGGTGAGATAGGCAATGTGCAAATTGGCTGGTCGGATGACTTCTCCAGCCGTGGGCTCCATCTCACCAGCAATGATCTTAAGCTGGGTAGACTTGCCGGCACCATTGATCCCAACCAGGCCAATGCGATCTCCTGGCTTAACTTCCCAGTTAATATCCTTGAGGATTTCTCCTGTGGGGTAGGTTTTGCTGATATGTTCGAGTCGCAACATGCAAACGTCTCCAGAAGCGGCGGTTCTAAGGACAGCGGGTAGTGAAGTCTGGTAAAGACCGCCAAACCAAATTTATAAAAATCTTAACAAAGCTTGTCTAATTGTAAACGACGTTTAGGGGACAAAAAACCAATTATTCAAGCACAACTCGCAGACCTTAACCTTTTAACCCGGCTACCTCAACTCGTTTCTGCTTTATTTTCAAGCCTCAAGCACAAAATCCTTCAAAAGAAGTACCAGAACTGGCTGTAATTTCGTAGATTGTCAATATAATGAGTTGGTTCAGCCAAGGTAAAAGCCTACTATGATTTTTCTATAGTCGGCTAAAGGTTCTTTGATTTAGTACCGATTTACTTTACTACCGATATTGATGTGAGGAGTGACGATGAATATTCGCTTTTTTAGGCATGCTGCTCTGCTGCCAAGCCTAACAGTCTTAACTGTGGTTTGTGGTGGCTTGGTTGCCCAAGCTGAAACTAAGATCCCTTCTCAAGTTACCAGCGTTGACGCCTTAGCTGCTAAGAATCAAGCCGGATCAGCCAACGCCAGCTCAGAAGTCACCTACTCTACAACGCCTGCTGTTGTTGTAGCAGATGCTTCAACTCAAGCCCCAGCCTCAGAAGCCCCTGATTTTTCTGTTGCTGCTGCGCCGGAACTGCGGATTGATGCTCAGAGCACCGTCAGTGCCAATCAATCCTCTGAAACCAGTGAAGCCGCTCAAGCTATTACAGCGCCTACAACGGGCACCTCTGCTGCTGACCTGATGGCTCAATTTGAGCCTGCTCCAGTTGAGCCCGCTCCAGTTGAGACTGATCCGGTTCAACCTGCTCCGGTAGAAACCGATCCCGTTCCCAGCGCGGATGAATTTCCTAGTCCTGCGGAAGTTGTGCCTGATGATGTTGATCCTGGTCAAGCAACTCGTTCTGGCCCTAGTTACATTGGGATTGGCGGCAACCTGGGCATAACTGGTGGCAGTGCCTTGGGAGATGGCAACTTTGGGATAATCAGTAAAATTGGTCTAAGTCGCTTTTTGTCAATTCGTCCTTCCGCGATCATTGATTTTAACGATGACGCGACGATTCTAGTGCCAATTACTCTTGACTTTGCCCGTCGCCAACCCTTAGAAGTCACCCAGGATTTGGGAATTAGTCTGGCGCCTTACTTCGGCGGTGGTGCAGCAATTACAACCGATGGTGATGTCGGCCCCTTGCTGACTGCCGGGGTGGATGTTCCCATTGGCCAACGGTTTACAGCCAACGCTGCCCTTAACATTGGCTTTTTAGACCCTGTAGATGTGGGGGTTATGATTGGGGTTGGCTATAACTTCCCCGGACTTTTCTAGGACAGATCAAGTTAGTTAACTTATCGGTCTAAATGCTTAACCCTCCAGTCCATTCAAGGAACTGGGGGGTTAGGTGTTTAAAGCAGTTTCGCTGCTCTGAGGCCATACAAGAGACCCATTGCGGCTCCAGCAGCTACCCCTAACAATAAAATGAAAGCAAAGGTTCCTGACATATAGTTTCTCCAATAAACAAAACGCGCTAATAAGTTAATTTATCAGCGATTGGTGACCCATTTGAGCTTAAGCAGGATCAAGATACTGGTTAACATCCTCAATTAACCGCGTCAATTCTGCTTCTGTGGTTAGGCGAATTTGCTCGTCTCGCAGCGTCACTAAGACCTTGGCCGCAAAGGGGCTGGGCCAAATATTTGGGTTGCAGAAAATTTCTAAAAAAACTTGCCCTGTATGCTGGTACTCCATGGATTTTTGCGGGCTCATGGGACTGCCACTGGTGGGCTTGGTAGCGGTCGTAGCCTTGAGGCTGGTCATGAGTTGGGAGATCGCCGCCTTGAGAGCCGTTGCTGCTTCTGGGGTAAAGCTAAATGAAACAGACCCTTCGATTAAATTCAGCGTTAGTTTCGACGGAGCCATCGGCAAAAACTTTGATTATCTGCTTCTTCATGGTACCTGGGAGCGGTAATCAGAGAAATTTGCTTTGTCTGTCTAAACGACCTGAACAAAAAGTCAAGATGAATTTACAGAAGTTTGCTTTTTTATAAAAGTTATTGCTACCTTATTGACTAAGTCAACTATTTGTGAATAAAGAATTCCATGAGTATCCTGCCCACCCCAACTCCTCTCAGGCCCCAGTCGAGTGTGCAGCATCTTAAGATTCGCTTAGATTGGGGCAAACCTGCCCTGACGATTATTGATGTTCGCGATCGCAACGTGTTTAATGCTCAGCACATCCTAGGGGCGATCTCAATGCCAATGACCAACATGGTCAAACAAGCATTAACCAGCCTGGAAACTGCCCGGGATCTATACATCTATGGAGAAACAGACGAGCAAAGTGCAGAAGCCGCCCTTCAACTTCGGAAGGCTGGATTTAGCAACGTCGCTGAGTTGAGAGGCGGGGTTGCGGCCTGGCAAGCGCTTGGCTTCCCAGTTGATGAAGGATGTTTAGCTGCTGCTTAAGGGCATAGTGATTAAACATTAAACCGGAACAGCATCACATCTCCTTCTTGAACAACATATTCTTTGCCCTCACTGCGTAGCAGCCCCTTTTCCTTGGCAGCATTTGTAGAGCCCGTGGTCACCAGATCGTTGTAGGCGATGGTTTCGGCTCGGATGAAGCCCCGCTCAAAATCAGTATGGATTGTTCCCGCCGCTTGGGGGGCTTTTGTACCTGCTTGAATTGTCCAAGCTCGGGTTTCTTTTGGGCCGGAGGTAAAAAAGGTCCGTAGCCCTAAAAGATGATAGGTGGCCCCAATTAATGACTTGAGTCCCTCCTCCTCTACATCTAGAGAGGCTAGAAAATCAGCTCGCTCTGCCTCACTCAGCTCAACTAACTCCGACTCTACTTGGGCAGAGACAATCACAACTTCAGCCTCCTCTTGGGCTGCAACCTCTCGCACTTGCTCAACCCAAGCATTTCCGGTTGCTAGCTCTGTTTCTGAGACATTAGCTGCGTAAATAATCGGTTTTTGAGTTAATAGTCCTAACCCTTTGATAGTCTCTGCTTCTGCCTCAGTCATCTGAGCTTGTCTGGCAGACTTGCCTTGGTTTAGAACTGCACTGAGCTTTTCTAACACCTCCAGCTCCGCTTGGGCTTCTTTATTACTCCGAGCCGTTTTGCGAGTCCGCTCCAAGCGCCGCTCAACTTGGGCTAGATCGGCTAGGGCTAATTCCAGATTAATCACTTCGATATCTTGGACTGGATCCACAGAGCCAGAAACGTGAATAATATCCTCACTATCAAAGCAACGGACCACATGCACAATCGCATCAACTTCCCGGATATTAGCCAGAAATTGATTTCCCAGCCCTTCTCCCTGACTGGCTCCTTTGACTAAACCGGCAATGTCAACAAATTCAATCCGGGTCGGGACCACAGCAGCTGAGTCAGAGACCTGGGCCAAGGTTGGCAACCGCTGATCAGGAACTGCGACCACTCCCACATTCGGTTCAATCGTACAAAAAGGAAAATTTGCCGCATCTGCTTTAGCATTGGCAACCAGGGCATTGAATAGGGTGGATTTACCAACGTTCGGCAATCCGACGATTCCGGCTCTTAACATAGCGGTTTTCGATATTTAACTAGCTGGGTAGACAAACCCTATTCTACTCAGGCCCTGGGATCGGCTGGGGAATTGGGCCAGGCACCGGCTGAGGAATCGGCGCTGGAACGGGTTCCGGTGCAGGCCCTGGAACTGGCTCTGGCAGAGGTCCTGGTTCGGGTGTTGGTTGCGGAATTTGGGGCTCAGGGATACTAATCATGGTTTTGTTTAGTCAACGCTACTAAGGTAGAGGGCAGCCCCTGAACCTGCATCTCTCTAAGTAGCGACATCTGCTACCCCTATGACGGATCAAGCATTTACCCTTCAAGCAGCAACCCCTTTGGTGACAGCCCTTCAGAACTGTGCCCGTAGACCCCATGCGGCCTTTTATACCCCCGGACACAAGCGGGGAGTTGGGGTTTCGCCAGCCCTAACTGATTGGTGGGGGTCCCAGGTTTTTGCCGCCGATCTACCGGAACTGCCAGAGCTAGATAATCTATTTGCCCCAGCAGGAGTGATTCAAGCGGCCCAAGACCTGGCAGCCGCCGCTTTTGGGGCCCAAAAAACCTGGTTTTTGGTCAATGGCTCCACCTGCGGTCTGATTGCGGCAATCCTGGCCACCTGCAACCCAGGGGATTATATTCTTCTGCCCCGGAATATTCACCAATCGGCGATCGCAGGCTTGATTTACGCCGGAGCAGTGCCTATATTTCTGGAGCCAGCCTACGATCCGGGTTTGGACCTGGTTTATAGCCTCACCCCTGAGGCAGTTGCCGCCGCTTTAACTGAGTATCCCCAAATCAAGGCGGTGATGATTGTCTCGCCGACCTACCATGGGATTTGTGGAGATGTGGCCGCGATCGCCCAGATAACCCATCGTCACGGAATTCCTCTGCTGGTGGACGAAGCCCATGGGCCACACTTTGCCTTTCATCCCGATCTGCCGGTGTCTGCCTTAGCTGCCGGGGCAGATTTAGTAGTGCAGTCAACCCACAAGGTCTTGTCAGCCCTAACCCAAGCAGCCATGCTGCATATCCAAGGGACCTACATTTCAGCCCCTCGAATCAGTCAGGCGTTGCAACTGGGCCAGTCTACTAGCCCCAATTACCTGCTATTAGCTTCCTTGGACGCCGCCCGTCAGCAGATGGCAACCCAGGGTCAACAGCGGTTGGGGCAGACGCTGAAATTAGCAGACCAGGCCCGAGGGCAGATCAATCAAATTCCTGGCCTCTCAACCCTAGACCCGGAGCAGGCCGGTTCAAGTCCAGGGTTTGTGGCCTTAGATCAGACCCGGCTGACGGTGAATGTCTCTCAGTTAGGGATCAGTGGCTTTAGGGCCGATGAAATACTTTATCGCACCCTGGGAGTCACGGCTGAGTTTCCTAGCTTACGGCATTTAACCTTTATTCTCAGTTTGGGCAATACCCAAAAGGACATTCTCCAGTTAGTCAAAGCTTTTCAAGTCTTGGCCCAGAAACATCACTATCCCCAGAAAAAGCTGCCAGTCCCTCCAACTTTAGTTCACCCCCCCCTAGCGCCGTTGCAATGCTCACCGCGAGAGGCATTTTTCTCCGGGACGGAAACAGTTTCCGTTCACCAGGCCATCAAGCGCGTCAGTGCCGAATTAATTTGTCCCTATCCCCCTGGGATCCCAGTTTTGCTACCAGGGGAAAGCATCACTGCCCCGGCCCTAGAATTTTTGCAGCAAGTCCAAAGGTCGGGAGGCCAAATCACTGGATGTAGCGACTTGAGCCTCCAAACTTTAAAGGTTGTGAGAGATTAGAAACACGATCAATGGTCTTTGAGAGGTTGCTGGAGGACCAAAAATGCTTTCTCAACCCTTGGCTAGGCCCAGCCCAACCATTGATCCTTCCCTTCACCCAGGTTCCGAGTTATGTCTTCTAAAATCTGGCCCTACAGTTCTCCTGGAATCCCCGATCATCTATTTGAACGGCTGCCGGGAATCCCGATGAGTAAGCGAGAAAACCGGCTTTTTTTGGTTTCCCACCTGCGGCTGCAACCTGATTCTGTGGTTTGGGACATTGGGGCCGGGACCGGGACGATTCCAATTGAAATTAGTTTATTGGCTCCCCAGGGGCAGATCATGGCCGTAGAGCGAGATCAAGAGGTTGCCAACCTGATTCGCTATAACTGCGATCGCTTTGAGGTCAAAAACGTCCAGGTAATCGAAGGCAGTGCCCCGGAGTGTTTCCCGGGAATTTCTCAACTTCCCCAGCGGGTTTGCGTTGAAGGAGGCCGCCCAATCAAGGTTATTCTCCAGGCGGTTTGGCAATATTTGCAGCCCCAGGGTCGGATTGTAGCCACGGCAAACAGCTTAGAAAGCTTGTATGCTATTTCCCAAACCTTTGCCGAACTGCAGGTGCGCAACATTGAAGTTGTGCAATCCGTGGTCAATCGCCTGGAAACCCGAGGTAGTCATCAAACCTTTGCGGCGGTTGACCCGATCTTTATTTTAAGTGGCGAGAAGCTACCCTAAACTAGGTCACACTAAGACAGTATTTTATGCTTGCCAGAAGTAAATAGATGAGCGCAGTTTATGTCTAGGTCTCGTATCCTCAGTGGAATCATTGCCATCGCCCTCGCTGTGGGGATGATTGGTTTAGGAGGATGGTATTTTACCCTGGGCTTCGCCATTCTGATTTATCTGGGACAGCTAGAATATTTTCAACTTGTACGGGCCAAGGGCATCGCTCCGGCGGGAAAAACCACCCTGGTTGTTAGTCAGGCCCTGCTGGTTATTGCCACGATTGCTCCCTCCCTGGCAGATCCAGTTTTTCCGATCGCTGGCACTTTTATTTGTTTTTACCTGCTGTTTCAACCCAAGTTTGCCACTATTGCCGATATTTCCGCCTCGATTCTGGGGCTGTTTTATGGCGGCTATTTACCCAGCTATTGGGTAAGACTGCGTTCCCTCGGCAGTCTAGAGGTCAGTAACTTACCCCTGGGGGGATACTGGCCGGATTGGCAGGATCTTAATGCTCTGCCTGCGGGTCTAACCGCAACCTTGCTGGCCTTTGGGTGTATCTGGGCGGCTGATATTGGTGCCTACACAATGGGAAAGTTGTTTGGCCGTACCCTGCTTTCAGCCATTAGCCCCAAAAAAACTGTAGAAGGGGCAATTTTTGGGGCTTTAGGCAGTGTGATCGTGGCTGAGGTCGGGGCCTGGTACTTAAATTGGCCAGGATGGCCCCTAACCGGCGCTGCCCTGGGGCTGCTGATTGGAGTTGCCAGTCTCTTAGGGGATTTAACCGAATCAATGATGAAGCGGGACGCTGGGGTTAAAGATTCTGGGCAACTAATTCCTGGCCACGGGGGGATTTTAGATCGAGCGGACAGCTATGTGTTTACTGCCCCGCTGGTTTATTACTTTGTGGTACTGCTGCTGCCAATTTTGCCATCAGCTTAGGGCTGGACGATAATTTGCCCCCGGCAAGTTAGCTCGCCGGGGGCTAGACTCAGTTGACTAATTGCCACCTCCGGTCCCAGATCCAAAATATACCCCTCCAGGTCAGTCAAGGGCAGACCGCGCTTGGCCTTGAGACTTGGTAGCCACTGAGGATGCTCTAGTTGAAGTTCATGGTCGCTGACCTGACTGAGGCCGGTGCGCAGGATTACGGTAGTGTGTCCTGTGGCGGTGACCAGGGAGGTAGAGAGGGTGAGTTGATCAGCGGCGATCTCAATCTGTGGGTCTCGTAAATTAATCCCTGGCGCTGGATTCGCTTTATTCCCTGGGTCCACTGTCGGGGCCTGAGTCTGCTGTTGCGATCTAGCCTCAGAAGTACTTAAGCTCAGCTGATCACCAAGCAGGGTGACCAGAAACTCCCGCAAGGCGTTTGCCAGCAAGGGCGCTGGCAAAGAAGCATTTAAATCTGCCTCTAGCAGCAGCAGGTCTACCACCACGGGAATCGGTTCTAGCAGCCGCAGGGGTTGACCTTTGAGGATCTGGCCCAGGTTTAGCCGGATTTTTTTGCCCACCAGGTCAATGCGGCTTAGATGCAGCCCCTGATAAATAGCGTTTTCAGCCCAAATTGATACCTCTGGGACGTGGCCGGAGAGGATCTGGCGATCGCCCCCCTCAACTTTTACCTGCAGGGTTTCAACGTGATCCACCTGCGATCGCAGCCATAGTTGGAGGGCAGGGGCAATAATTCGACTGATCAGCCGACTTTGGGTCGGGACAGATTCTGGCATTCCTTTCGATTAGGGGGGTCGAAATCTATGATACGGTTTGAAGGAGAAAGGGAGTAGCTCAAGCAGCATTGCTGCTGGTATCTTTGCCGCAAGAATCGTAGCGACAAAGGTATCTAGGTCAGCGTCAACATACTGGTTTTTACCTGGTTCTGACCGCGATTGCTAAATTTATTTGGCGATCGCAGCGAGACTTTCACTTAAGTTCACAGCGTTTGTTGTGGGTTAGGTGGAGTCTGACGCCCTACCAAGCCTCAACAGACAGCGCCACAGGTCTGAAGAGGTCAGGAATGACAGAGGCTTTTACGTCTGCTTTATTATTGATTACGGCCCAGGAATTGGGAGATAAGACTTTTTTTATTGTCTTGATCCTGGCCCTACACCATCCCCGCCGTTGGGTTCTAGTTGGTGCGATCGCCGCCTTGAGCGCCATGACCGGGATTGCGGTAGTTGCCGGTCAGTTATTTGTATTTTTGCCTCCGGCCTTGATTCACTATTTGTTTGTGAGCTTGTTTTTAAGCTTTGGCCTCTGGCTAATTTTGCAGGCTCAAAAGTCTAACCAGTCCCAACCGCTTTCTGAAGCCACCACCCAGGTGCAAAAATTTGAAGCCCGGGAGGATCAAACCTGGCATCAGCAATTTCGCCAAAACCAAGCCTGGCTGGTGATTCTAGAGGCCTTTAGTCTCACCTTTGTTGCTGAGTGGGGCGATCGTACTCAACTGGCAACCATGGCCCTGGCAACCACCCAAAACCCCTGGGGAGTCATCGCCGGAGGGGTAGCCGGACATAGTCTTTCTTCAGTGATTGCAGCGATCGGAGGCCGCTGGGTCGCTGGTCGCATTTCCGAGAAAACAATCACCTGGATTGGGGGGATTTTATTCCTGGGCTTTGGGTTAGTGAAGTTGATTCAGGGGCCAGGCCCTTAAAAATTGAGTTCCTAAATGGGGAGTAAAAGATTTCAATCCTTCAGCAACATAAAAGCTGACAACTTCAGCCTGTGACAATAAGCTATAACAGTTAGAATTTTTTCAATTCAATCAAACCATCTTTGTTACCTGAACTGAAACCAATCAACTATTATGTTCGTCTTGACTTAAGATTCCTTTGGGTCTAAAACTGATGGAGATAAATTTTTTCCAAACGCCTAGACCTGCGATCAAAGCCTTATAAAGCCATTGACTATGTCTTTTAACTCGTTCTTTAGCAACTTACCGGAACCTCTACGTCAGCCTAATCGGTTAGGGATAATCGCCTCTTTGGGCTTTCATGGGGTGCTGTTTGGGGTTTTGCCGTTTTTGTCCCTTTCTAAAGCCAACGAGTCTCGCCGCGTCGTCAATCTGGTTCAGTTGTCTCCCGCCGAACAAAATCGGGTGTCAGAATCGGCAAAGTCTTCCGGCTCCTTTAACTCAATTCCTGCCTTTGATGTTCCCAGTATTGAGTTGCCCCCGGATTTGCCCCCCCTGGGCAATCTTCCGCCTTTAAATGAAATTCCCTCTAACTTTTCGTCCATTCCCCAAGTTCCTCCCGCTAGCTTTGGTCAGCAACCCCCGATCTCAGTTGCCCCCTTTGCGCGGCCACTGCCATCCGTTCCCCAGGCCGATATTCCCGCTGCTTCTGAGGTTCAACCAATTCCAGAACCAGCTCCTTTAGCGCCTCCCCCTGACATTGCGCCGATGCCAGCGGCTCCGGAGCCCCAACTGCCTGACCTAGAACCGGGTTCCGAGCTAGGTGACTTACCTCCGGGGTTAGGTGGCCAACCAATCAATCCTGACGGCGAGGAACCAGGGTCCTACGAGGTCAATCCTGATCTTGGCTCGATTGAGCAATTTCCCACCGATCAAATTGCCCAAGATCCCGCCGCAGGAGAGGAAGGGGAGAATACGCCTGATCAGGATGGATCGGAGTCAGAACCGAATCAGCCAGAAGCAGTAACGGATGACAATCTCGCCCCAGAATCTCGCAACTGGTATGCCAAGGTGCAAACCCTGACTCGCCAGGCAGACCTTTCCTTGCAGGAGGTAACTACCTCCCTGCCCTATCCCAAAGAAGCCTGCGAAGACAGGTATGAGGGCACAACAGTCTTAGGGGCTTTAATTGGCCCTGATGGCCAGCTCGTCCCGGAGGGGGAACTAGGACTGACCGCTAACCCAGAAATCCTAGAGTCTTCTAGCTATACGACCCTAAATCAAGCAGCGATTGAGGGGGTTGCAGGATTCAGTTCCTATCAGGCAACTGGCAAGTACCAAGCCTTTGTCTACCGAATTCCCTTTGACTATTCTGAGGAGGATTGTCCGCAAGCATCTCCTACGCCCTCGCCTTCTGCCAGTTCGCCTAGCCCCTCAGCCTCCCCAGCCAAAACTAAAACCCCCACCCCTTCAGCAGATACTCCCACGCCTTCACCTTCAGTTTCGGCCGAACCCAGCCCTACTTCCACCCCTACCCCTGCTAGTGACCCTGACCCACTGCCATCTGTGTCTGCCGAACCCACACCCCTCCCCCCCCCTGCACCGGCTGAACCAGAACCCAGGCCATCCTCTGAGCCGACGTTGGGGACAGATCCGATTCAACCCTTCGAGGGGACGCCAGATCCCCAGCCCTCCCCGGCGGCTGCGGAATCCTAGGCAGCAACACAATTGAAGCGCCAAGCACCTACAATAAAGGCCGCACTTCTGGCAGTTAGCCGCATTAGAACAGGAGATTGACCTTGCCAACCCTTGGCGTCAATATTGACCACATCGCTACAATCCGGCAGGCCCGCAGAACCGTTGAGCCAGACCCTGTGGCTGCTGCAGTTTTGGCTGAGCTAGCAGGAGCAGATGGGATTACGGTACATTTGCGCGAAGATCGACGGCATATTTTAGACCGCGATCTGCAGCTGTTGCGGCAAACGGTTCGGACCCACTTGAATTTAGAGATGGCTGCTACTTCCGAAATGCTAGCGATCGCCCTGGAGATTAAACCTGATTACGTCACCCTGGTGCCGGAAAACCGCCAGGAAGTTACCACCGAAGGGGGCTTAGATATTACTGGCCAGCTTCAGCGGTTAACAGAAATAGTGGGGCAGCTTCAGGATGCCGGGATTCCGGTAAGCTTGTTTATTGATCCAGACCCGGCCCAAATTGAAGCCTCAGCGAAGGTGGGGGCAAAGTTTATTGAACTGCATACGGGCCAGTACGCCGAGGCCAAGAACGAAGCCTCCCAGTCCCAGTTTTTGGAAATTCTCGACCGGGGCTGTGCCCAAGCTGTTGATCAAGGGTTGAGAGTCAATGCTGGTCACGGCCTGACCTACTGGAATGTTTATCCTGTGGCTTGCATTCAAGGCATCGAAGAGTTAAATATCGGCCACACAATTATCAGTCGCGCCGTCTTGGTGGGAATGGAACGGGCCGTGCGGGAGATGAAGCAGGCAATGGCCGGGCAGCTCTAAGCCGGGACAATCCGGGCTCCAGAAGTAGGATTAAACACCATTAACTGCTCCAGATCCAGAAACAAGTCCAAGCAATCCCCCGGTCGCGGGAAAAACTGTGGGGCAACCCGCAAATGAAGGGCAGTCTGAGGCTGCTCAGCCACCGCCCCGCGAATCAGATTTTCACTGCCCAGGGGTTCTACCGTGCTGACCACTGCCTGTAAGTGAGGGTCTTGGCCCTGTTTGATCTGAAGATGCTCCGGGCGAATTCCCAACTCTAAATCACAGCCTGGGTGTTTCTCTAGCCAGGGCTGCAGCGATCGCGGGCAGGGAATGACATAAGGACCGACATGAAATCCTTGCTGATCATAGATGGCTGGGAGAATATTAATCGGGGGACTGCCAACAAAGGTGGCAACCATCCGGTTATAGGGCTGACTGTAAATGATCTGCGGCGAACCAATTTGCTGAATCCGACCCTGATCAAGGACTACAATCTGATCGGCCAGGGTCATTGCTTCGACTTGGTCGTGGGTGACATAAAGGGTTGTAATCCCGATTTGCTGATGGAGCAGTTTCAGCTCTGCTCGGGTGTCATCCCGTAATTGAGCATCTAGGTTAGACAGCGGCTCATCCAAGAGAAACACCTGGGGTTGACGGGCGATCGCCCGCCCCAGGGCTACCCGTTGCTGCTGGCCCCCAGACAGTTGGCTTGGCTTTCGCTGCAGCAACTCGGCAATTCCCAGGGCCTTGGCAACCTCTGCCACTCGCTCCTGGGTGGTTTGGGGATCAACGCGCCGCATCCGCAGGCCAAAGGCAAGATTATCCGCCACACTCATGTGCGGGTAAAGGGCGTAGTTTTGAAACACCATGGCCACATCCCGGTTGCGGGCCAGAACTTGATTCACTCGGTGGTCACCGATATAGATATTGCCCCCTGTGGCTGCCTCCAGGCCAGCGATCGTCCTTAAAATTGTTGACTTGCCACATCCAGAGGGACCGACTAGCACCCAAAATTCCCCATCGGGAACCTCAAAGCTGATATCTTCTACCGCTGTGACTCCGGCAAATCGGCGCGTAACCGCTTCTAGCTCAACCCTGGCCATGGTGACATTTAGAACGATTGCTCAAGTTTATGATGTGAGGTGAATGACTCTCCTAGTCTAAGTCCAAACCCAAAATTAACTATGAATGAACGCTTCCATCGGTCTCACCCGATCATCGAAAGAGAACGCCTAGAGATTCTCCAGCAGCTAGAAAACTGGCTAGACTTTCCGATGGTTGTGCTGGGGTTTATTTGGTTGGGGTTATTTGTCCTGGAGTTAATGCAAGGATTAACGCCGCTTTTAGAAGTCTTGGGATACCTGATCTGGAGCCTGTTTGTGTTGAACTTTGGGCTGGAATTTATTCTCGCCCCCCGAAAGCTG